>JAABYK010000556.1:32543-39626 GCA_011775825.1 Candidatus Zhuqueibacterota bacterium
CTGCTAACGACCTTTTTTCTTGTGACGATTTTTTCTTAAACGTTTCTTGCGTTTGTGTGTCGCGATCTTATGTCGTTTCTTTTTCTTTCCGCTAGGCAAACTCTCACCTCCCATCTAATAATTCTGTTTTCGGACTTTCATTCACAATTTTTTTCAAATCATTCGACGGTTTGAATACGGGAGCAATTCTGTCAGGTACATGCATGATTTTGCCTGTTTTCGGATTGCGGGATATCCTCTCGTTGCGGTGAACGGTTCGAAAGCTACCAAACCCGCGAATGGTGACGCTGTCACCCGATTGCAATGCGTACCCCACAGTAGCCAAAAATCCGTCCACTACGGCAGCCGTCTCCAACTTGGTCAATCCAGTTCCTTCTGCCACGATGTCAATGATATCACCTTTCGTCAAAACAAATCCCTCCCAGAAAATTCTCTAAAAACTTGATTTTTCCATTATAAGAAAAATTCACGTTAAAGTCAACGTTTAAAAGAGATTATCGAAACTAATCAGGGGTTTAGACTGTAGACTGTAGGCTGTCAGGTTTGGCGTAATGATCGAATCAAAGCGCCCAAGACCTTTTCAGTCTCTACGATTTTTGAATCATAGCTAGAGCTGTTATTTTCTAAATATCCCAAACGTTTGGCAAGACTGAATTGATAATGCAGTGCCCTTACCGATCCGAAAGCGATTTCCAGAAAACGAACATATTCCACCCAACTTTCTCTTGCACATCCTTCGACGATGTTAGCAGGAACCGAAACTGCTGCTCTTCTCATCTGGGAGGTTAATCCATATATCTCTTCCTTCGGAAAAACTTTAGTGATTTTATAGATCATCATTGCCAATTCGTCAGCTAACTCGAACGCTCGAAGTTTGGTAGGATCGCGCATGTATCCCTCCTACAGCCTAAAAACCTACAGCCTATCCACCTGAGATTATCACCTGCGGATGACGGCAAATTTCTTGCTCTCGATAAAATCACCCTGCTTGAGTTGAATGATATAAATCCCCGAAGGAAGCACCACATTATCGTCGTCGGTTCCGTCCCACGCAAATGTCGACGGTGTCAGTGCCCCGGAACCGTTTGTCAGCTTATCGGTCTTCACAACTTTTCCAGCAGCGGAAAAAATCCTCACTTCCAAGTTGTCCGTATCCTTGGGGAAAAATTCAAAATTGATTCGATCATGGTCTCCCATGATGAAGGGATTGGGATAAATTGCAGAAATTCCCTGTTCATCGGTTGACTCCACGGGGACGCGAATCAGGTTGAACGTAAAGAATGAGTAGGTATTGGTTAATTTGTTCAGGTTGTCGCCATCCAGGACCTGAACGTTTACGGGAATCACCACGACTTCTGAAAAACGCGGTAGAAACCCGATATCCAGGCTCTCACCGAGATCGAAAACATGGAATTCGTGGCCACTCTCCGGTCCCAAAACAATGACGGCTATTTTCCAATTTTCCGGGGTTGACGAGCTTGCGGTTAGCAAATATTTGTCGGCTGAAAACGTCGTAAAGCGATAATATTTGTGAGTGAGCGACAAGCTCGAATCTGCAATCGTGATCGATGTCTCCGCGCTTTGATGCGTTGTGGTGTCTCCGATGACGAATTCTCCGTTCAGTGCGATCTCAGGATAGTGAGGGCTCTCGTTGTGAAATTGAATCGTATCTGCCCGGCTGCCGGTAAAATAATTCCAGATGGCAAATTCGGCAAACTCATCTGCCAAACTGCTGCCCTCTTCAAAAAGGGCCTGATTGACGGCATCGATGGCAGGGTCATTCGACTCCATAATTTCCCAGGAACGCCGGACCAGATCGAAATCGTCGAATTTTTTGACCAGGAAAAAATTCCAGATCGCTTCACCGTACGCGTGGAAAAACCGGTCAAATTGATTAAATGGGATGCCGGTCCTTTGAAAAAACGGTCGCATATACTGGAAATAGTCGTTGACTTCATCGAACACCACGTCTTCCATCCACACGGAGCACAACTCATAATAAAACGGTTCGTTCGATCTTTCAATTTTAAAGACGCGATATCCAAACTGAATGGAATGAAAATACTCGTGGGCTGCCGTCACCTGAGCCCCCGGAACGCCTTGAGTAAATTGGTTGTTCAAAAAATCATTGTCCATTTCGATGTAGCTTCGGGCATCGTCTCGCAGCGTACTGGGTATGCCGCCATCGCTGGTTGTGAAGCCGTAGACACCGCCCCTCAGGTCAACAATATAAACGTCGTATTCGGGACCATCCACGCCGGCGTCGTCCGGCGCCTGTCTGTACCGTAGGTGCTCCACCTCGATTCGGAAGGATTTTTCGTACGCTGCAGCCACCTCATCCACAAAATCCGGTAGACCGTTGCCATCAGAATCGACATCCGAAACCGCATCGGCTCCCGAGAGCGTGTAATGGATTCTGAATCCCGATTCGGTCACCGTGCTAAGCGGCAAATCCGGCCGTACGAACAACTCCTGCAAAACCGCCTGGCGTTCGGGACTGAACAGATGCATGTTTTGGCGGATTTCCTCCACGAGCATCGTGGCGCATCTCTGAGGAGGAAACGTCTCCACCACGACACGGTATTGAGCCGGAATTTTGTCCTCCGGAAAAATTGCCAGCGCTTGCTGAAACAGCCGATCTTTTTGCTGCTGCGTGTATAGTTGACTCTCTTGAATGAGGGCGGATTTTTTCTGGGCGACCGAGTGGGGAATTTCTGAGACGGAGAGACTTATTAGATTTACGATGAAAAACACACAGAAAAAATTTGAACTTTTCATGGCACAGCTATCTTTTTTTGACTCAAATGTCGATTAGATTGGGGTGAAGTAGTACTCCTTAGGCTACTTTAGCCACGGATTCTCACCGATAAAACACGGATTTTGATTTTAATGAAACTTTCTGACAGAGCCTGTGTTGAATCCTGTTCATGGAAACTGCGTCTCTGTCCTGCTGTCATATTCTAAACTCATCTTATCTGCGTTCAATCCGTGCGAATCCGTCGCTCATTTTCTTTTACTGATTGCTACGACATGGAACCTACTTCTTTCGGAATACGAACGTTAAAGGCACACCCAAAAAGCCAAATTGTTGCCTGAATTGGCGCTCCAAATAAGCGCGATAATTGCTTTTTATGGAATCTGGTGCATTTGTAAAAAATGCAAACACGGGCGGATTGGTTTTGATCTGGGTACAATATTTAATTTTGACTTCACGACGATCCATGGAAGGCGGTGCGTAACGACGGGTTGCAACTCCCAGAAATTCATTCAACTCAGAGGTTTTTATTTTCTTCTTTCTTTCATTGTAAACCGAATTTACCACATCCAAGACTTTGAAAATTCGTTTCTTAGTCTTTGCTGAAATAAAAAGGATGGGCAAGTAATCTTTATTTCTCAACGCGTCTTTTATCTTCAATTCATATTCCTGGGCAGTGCGAGCATCCTTCTCCACCAGGTCCCACTTGTTGATTGTGAGGACGATGCCTTTGTTCAGTCGCACGGCCTCGTTTAATATCCTGAGATCCTGCGATTCCATGCCGATTGTCGCATCCACTATCACAACCGCCACATCGCACCGTTTGATGCTCTCGAAACTGCGCACCGTACTGTAATACTCAACGGAATCTGTCACCTTGGCTCTTTTTCTCAAGCCCGCGGTGTCGATCAACACCAGCTCTTTGCCGTAGTACTTAACGGTGGTGTCGATGGCATCACGAGTTGTGCCGGGGATTTCCGTGACGATCATTTTTTCTTCCCCGATGAGCGCATTCACGAAAGACGACTTGCCAACATTCGGGCGACCCACAACGGCCAAAGCGATTTGTGCACCCGTCGTTACTTGGGTCAATTCCTCTCTTAAAAGAAAACGCGCAATCACCTCGTCCAGGAAATCGCCCACCTTTCGGCTGTTCATCGCCGAAAGCGAAACCGGTTCGCCGAGTCCTAATTTGTAGAATTCAGCAGCGTTGAGTTCGCGTTTCTCGTTGTCGACTTTGTTGACAGCCAGCAAAACCGGACGATCTGATTTCTTTAGCAACACCGCCAAATCTTCATCCAGGGCGGTCAGTCCACTTGACGCATCCACTAAAAACACCACGACGTCCGCTTCTCGAATGGCGTCTTGCACTTGCCGGTAGACTGCGCTCTCAATCGCGTCCTGGTCGGATGGTAAATACCCGCCGGTATCGATTAAAGTAAAGTACCGTCCTGCCCATTCGGCCTGACTGTATTTACGGTCCCGAGTGACGCCGGGTTGATCATCGACGATGGCCTCCCTCCTGCCAATAATCCGATTGAACAACGTCGACTTGCCCACATTTGGTCGACCCACGATTGCAACTGTCGGCCGCTTCATTCACGCTCAAACCACATTGTCAAAAATCGCAGAGAAATCATCATCCAAAGACTCAATCGGACAGCCCAGCCCGGAACTCAGTTGGTCCACGGTCCAATCATCCAGGAAGAGCGCGCCATCTTTCAGGCAGTTCGCTGGCAGGTAAACCTTGTCCCCCAAATCCACGTCCTTAAGATGACGATAGATATCCTGTCCCGTCAGAAGGCCGGTGATTCGGATTGAAGAGCCGTAAAAGTCGTTTCCCACGACTTCCAGTCTGGCTTCAAGATTTTGAACACCGTTCAATGCGGGTACGATGGTCGCATCCATGAAGCCGCTTGCCAGCGTTGCCGTGACCAGTGTGACCTTGAACCGCTGATTCAATTTTTTTGGAAATCTCTTTGTCTGTTTCTCAAAATCATCCAGAAGATAACGAACCATGCCCACACCGTTTTCTTTTTGATAAAATCCATCGTAGCGTTCGGCCTGCGGAATTGGCTCTCCGGCCATGATGTAAAACTCATCTGCGGAATACACGAAATACTCACCGGTCTTGCTTCGGAATTCCGAAGCATAGCTGTCCGCAATTTCCAGCAGTCGCGCTGCGTAGTCACCGGTCACAGGTTTTAGTTTTTTCAGCCCCTGCCGGTGTTTGGTCAATCCCACCGGCACAATCGATACGGACTTCAGATTTGGCTGATAATTGGCCAGGTCCCAGATCGTTTTCTTCAGCACCGGGCCGTCATTGACTTCCGGACAGAGCACAATTTGCGTGTGAATTTCGATACCGTGTTTCGTCAAGAAATCCAGCTTGTGGAACAAGCGATCATCATGTTTTATGCCAAACATGAATTTCCGTACTTGCGGATCGGTGGCGTGCACGGAGACAAAAAGTGGCGACAACCTCTGTCTGACAATGCGATCCATATCCCGCTTGGAGAGATTGGTAAGGGTCACGTAGTGGCCGGATAAAAACGACAGGCGAAAATCCTCGTCTCGAAAATAAAGAGCAGAACGCATGCCTTCCGGATTCTGATCCACAAAACAGAAGGGACAATCGTTTCCACAGTAGCGGATTTTAATCTCTTCGAATTCCAGTCCCAAATGTTCGTCAAAGTCTTTTTCGATCTCATAGATGACCGTTTGCCCGTCCTTTAGCACTTCCATTTCCAGATCTTCTTCGGCTATCAGATAGCGGTAATCTATGCCATCTCGAACGGGCTCGCCATTAATTCTGACGAGGTCATCTCCGATTTTGAGACCTAACTCTTCTCCGAGACTATCTGGTTGAATTTCAGTAATTTTCATAGTTTAAAATATATTCAAAAATTGGGTTAAATCAAAACACATTTTTACAAAAAAGTGAGTCCTCATTTATGATGCGGTGCACCGTGCCCCAGCAGTGCTCGTTCCCAAATAGAAATTTGGGAACAAGATTCTCTCTCTTAAAAAAAGAGACCAGCCAAATGGTCTCTGTGAGTTTCATCCTCAAGTTTTAGCCCCAAGTCTAATACCGCTGAGGGTCACTCTCAATCTATTCCAGACGCACTAAGTCGCCGCTTTGAAAACCACTGCCTTCGAGAATTCTACACTCAGAGGCTTTCCCTCCGTCAAGATCGGCTTTCGACACCTTGATTTTTCCAATCTTGTTATCCATACTGCCGAGAGACGATCCCGTATCCGGGTTTATCAGTTCTTCCCCTTTATGGTAAACGACGAATTGGTCACCGGCCTTGATTCCGCACTGAGAACCGGCATCGATGTAGACGTGTCCATTCTTTTGTTCCACAACCTTCGCCTGCCAGTCGACTAACACAGCGTTCTTGTCGACTAATCTGAGGACTTCTCGCACCGCATCTCGTGTTGCCTTGCCTACCAGAGATTCATCAAACGCTTTTCTGCTTTCAAATTTGATGCTCCAGGTATCCACTCGAATGCCCTGAGACGAGCGTTGTTTTCTTACTTTTTCCACGCCGACAATTTCCCCCGATCTGCCGTTCACCATACGACATTCAAGCGCAACCGTGGCGGTCCGGCTGTGTATGTCGATCCCGAAATCCCTCAGTCGTCCGCTTCTGTTGTCTTTTTCGTAGCCAAATTCAGTGACGGTACCGTAAATCGCCAATTCCACATCGACAGCGTCTCCCGGTGCAACAGTATCCGGCTTCTCCGCATGCGCCGCAGCAGGTTCCTGCGCTCGGATAATGGAGTAATTTCCCATCTTACGCAACTCGGCGGTGATGATGTCGCTTATGCCTTCTCCCAAGGATCGTCTGTCCCACCAATGCCAACTGTTGTTGGTTTTGTCTTCGAAAACAAACACGCTTACCCGTTTCTTTATTCTTGCCTTCAGGCCGTCATCGCTGCCGAACAAGGATAAGCTTGCAGCGGACCAAATGAGAAACAATCCCAGCCAGATCTGAAATCGAACGGATTGCAAACCGAGGCCTCCTCAGTTAAACTCGGTGAAAAATCACTGATGCTTGTCAAACTATCTGCCGCATCGGCAATCGGCATCTAAACCTAATTAAATTAATTAAATTAATTGGTGACGATAATGACTTTGCAGTCTCTAAGAAAATTTTGAATTTTGGCAGCGGCATGGATGAGGAGAGCATCGCTGTTTGAGACAATGACATTCGCCTTGTTCTTGCCGCTCACCTGCCATGCAGGAATCACAAGCGGTGCGGGAGCGACTCGCTCATCTCGAATCGCCCGGTTCAAATCGGTGTTGTACGCCACAACGCCAA
>JAABYK010000556.1:39658-42743 GCA_011775825.1 Candidatus Zhuqueibacterota bacterium
TCGGTGGCGTCGATCACCAACCCCAAAAAGGGCTTGCCATGAGCGTTTGTGTAACCTTCAGACGGAATAATCAACGTCATGCCTTCAGGAACCGGACGGTTTTCCGGCCACGACTGCCCACAAGTCGGGCAAAGAGGCTCGCTGCTCAGTCGCAATTTTCCTTGGCCGGTGTCCTTAGGAAGCAAAAGTGGGAGAAGATGTTCTTTTACCGAAAAATCGATGTCAATTTCAACAGACATGTCAGACATGGATCGGGTATCGACGATGGTAAATCGCTTGATCGCATTCCGAATTCGAGTTTCAAGCGCTGGCTTGCGGATCAGCAGGTCCTTTAAATCAGAATTGCCGTCAACCCTCACTTGCTTGACCGCTGAGAGCAAATTATTTACGGCCGCAAGTCTTGCCCGTTCGAGGGCTTGCACTTTTTGAGTGCGTTTGCTACTCACCAGCGAGCTATTTCCGGTTGCACGAATCGTGAAATTCTTCCAATCAAGATAGCTGTTTGAAGCCAGGGTCTGGACAAGCGATTGTGCAAACGTGGTTTTGCATGTGCACAAGACCAGAAGTTGGCAGGCTAAAAAAATTGCAGACACTCTCATTATATCTTCCTTATCAAGTGGATTTACTTCAGGGCAAAAAAAAGAGCGAATGACGGGATTCGAACCCGCGACGTCTGGCTTGGGAAGAAAGTGCCCCGTCATCACTCAAATCCTTGAAAATTATGTTACTTAGAGTCCCCGGATTTTTGACCAGTTAGGCAATACTCTGCCATTTCATCTAGCTTTTCCACGGCCCTCTGCTTGTGGTCGGGAGCTAAGTGGCTGTATCTCATGACCATGTCAAGCGACTTCCAGCCCCCAAGCTCCATTATGGTGTGAGGATCCACGCCCTGCATGGTCAGGTGGCTTGCGAAAGTATGCCTCATCACGTGCGGGGTCGATGGTGCGATTCCCGCGCGTTTTGCCGTCGCCTTGAACCCCTTGATGACGCGCTTGATGCGCTTGCCGTTGCTATGGCAGAAGACGTATTCACCGTTCGGCTCGATGCCTTTCAAGGTCCTGGTGACGGTTGCGTTCATGTAGATTTTGCGGTATTCACCGGCCTTCGACTCGACGACGGTGATATACCTGTTATCCAAATCCACATGCTCCCACCTGAGTCCGAGAATCTCGCCTATCCTCATCCCGGTGTTAATGCCGACGAGGGTAATTGCCTTCATCTGCGGATTGCAGGCATCCAGGAACTTTTTGATTTCTTCCTGAGTCCACCACCTGAAGCTTCGTTTTGGCTCGGTAAACTTCTTGAGTCCCTTGACCGGATTGTAGGTTGCCTTGTCCCACTGGATTGCAAGGTTATACATCCGCCCCAGAAAAGAGACCTCTTTGTTGACCGTTGCGGGTGAAACATGTTTCACCCGGTACATCTTGTATTTCTCGACGTCGAAGCTGGTGATGTCCGAGATGGAAGAGTTTCCAAAGAACTTCAGCAGATGGTCGACGTAGATGACGTCCCTTTCGTAGCTGTCTCTGTTGACCCTGGACCACTCAAGAACTTCGTCGGCAAGGCTCCTGAGAGACATGCCGGAAGACTTCTTTATGAAGTTCTGATTGCGGAGATAGTCGGCCTTCTTTGTCTCGTATATCTGCCTTGCCAGCGTCTTGTTGGTGGTATGGGTGCTGCCACGGATACGCCTGCCATCAATTGTAAAAGAGTAGTAATAATAGGGGCTACGAGGCTGCTTGTAGATGCCCATAATAGCCTCCTATTATTATAGCCGGAATATAACGATTCGCGGTCATAAAATCAACTCTAATTTCTGCGATATTGCCGGTCATACTGCATGTCTATCCACTCGTCTATCTCCTTCTTGTCGAAACGGATAAGCTTTTTCCCGAACCGCTTGAAGGGGATCTCCTTTCTTTCCACCATCAGGTAAACGGTGGACAACGGGAAACTCAGGTACTTAGAGATTTCCTTGACCGTCAGCAGACGTTGTTCTATGTCTGATTTTGCGTTCACTTTCTTCCATTATATTATATATCCTAACCTCTCACTGAAATTGTCGAGCCATTCCTTGCATCTCGCCACAAAGATTTTCTACAAGTCTAAGATATGTAGAAATCACGTAGCCGCGTCTGCGCTGCACGTTGTCATCGCCAAACCGAAATTTTATCGAAAATCAGCGTCATGACGCGATGAAAACGCTCCGCTCCGACGGGCTGACAGTCGCCGCCGTCTCGGGCCTGCAGCCCTCGACTGCACCCCCGCCACCGCCGATCCAGAGCCCTTACGACGCTCGTTTCAGCCATCCGCTTCCGAACACGCTCTGGCTCGTCGGCTCCATCCCGACGGGTCGGGATTCCGGCTTGTCCCTGGTTCAGGCTTCACGCAGGGACAACCTGTCGTGGGTGCAGTCGAGGCCTTCTCTCTTTCAGAAGTTTGCCGGTCTCGAAACCTCGTCTGACTTATCCACAGCCTGATTCCCAAATCATGGCCTCGACGGCGGCGACTGTCCCACTTGCGCTGACCCAACCCGAACCCCGCGCTCATCCTGCTGTCATCTCTCCCCTATCTATCGATTGTCCATCCGTTCTCGATCCAGCGAGCGCTCCAGCTCCAATTCGGGCGACAGGTCGTAATCGAGGTTGGAGCTTTTGGCCTCTTCCAGGTGCACCTGCTGTTGCAGCACCGCTTTGTCGTTGGTGTAGATGTTGAGGCCGTGCTTGCCCCGCGTGGCGGCCACGTACAGACTGTTGTAGCTGGGGTTCGTCCGGGTATCCGCCACGTAGAGAACTTCGTCGGCGGTCATGCCCTGCACCTTGTAATTCGTGGTGGCATAGCCGTAATCCACGTAGGGATAGCTGCGCGGATGAAAGTCCACCGGCTGCCTGTTATCGGTGAGCACCCGGATGCGACCGTCCACTGGATTAATTCTTGTAATCTTACCCGTGGTGCCGTTCTCCACCTTGAGTTGATGGTCGTTTTTCAAAAAAATGATTTTCTCGCCTTGATGGAACGTGCGTGGCTCGGCGGTGTAGGTGCTCAGATGTTGTCCGTGGCGGGCGAGGTCGATGGTCGCCCGCAG
>JAABYK010000331.1:0-3205 GCA_011775825.1 Candidatus Zhuqueibacterota bacterium
CGAAACTCCGGCAGTTTTTTTCAGACCCTGTTTTAAATAGTCTGTGACCGGGTTTTGCCGAAACACTATATTAACTAATTTAACTTGAATTTACAAGGACATCTTACAATACTGGTGTCGAGACATTTTCGGGTTTTTGCAGCAGCGTCATTTTTTCCAACCCAAGTTCCATTTCCCGAAAAAACCTTGCGAATCCTATGCGGTTCTGGTCTGCGTGCACTTTTTCTTTTGGGTCTCGGTAAAAATCTCCTGAGCGTCTATCTGTTAAGCAGTTAAGATACGCCCCCAAAATAAGACAGCCTCACGTGCTAACATGAGGCTGTTCAAACGAGTTTGGCAGAAGTCAATAGCGGGCCAAATTACGTGCCCATTTCCCAGGAATCCAAATAATGTTTCTGTTCATCCGTCAAGTCGTCGATGGTGATGCCCATCGCTTTCAGCTTCAGCGTGGCCACCCAGCTTTCGATTTCAACCGGCACTTTGTAGACTTTTGCGCCGAGCTTGCCTTCATTCTTTATGACATATTCGGTGGCTAACGCCTGAGTGGAAAAGCTCATGTCCATCACCGAGGCCGGATGCCCTTCCGCTGCCGCAAGGTTTATGAGACGACCTTCTCCGAGAAGGTTGACTCTGCGACCGTCCTTCAGTACATATTGATCGACCGAGTTCCGGATGTCTCTGCGCACTTCGGTAGCAAGGTTCGTGAGGGCGTCGATGTCAATTTCGACATTAAAGTGGCCGGAATTGGCGACAATTGCATTATCTTTCATGACGGCGAAATGCTCCTTGCGAAGGACGTGGATGTCACCGGTCAGGGTGATGAACAAATCTGCAATTTTTGCAGCTTCCAGCATGGACATCACCTGAAAGCCATCCATGACGGCCTCTAACGCACGAACCGGGTCAACCTCTGTCACGATGACGTTGGCGCCCATGCCGCGTGCTCTCATGGAGACACCTTTGCCACACCAGCCATAACCCGCAACCACCACTTTTTTACCGGCCAACAGGATGTCGGTGGCGCGAATGATGCCATCGATGGTGGATTGGCCGGTCCCATAACGATTGTCAAACAGATTTTTGGTGACGGCGTCGTTTACCGCAATGACGGGAAACTTCAAGGCGCCGTCTCGTTCCATGGCACGCAAACGAATCACACCGGTCGTGGTTTCTTCCATGCTGCCCAACACATTCTTGGATAAGTCGGGATAGTCCGAATGAATCGAAGAAACCAGGTCAGCGCCATCGTCCATTGTGACCACAGGCTGGTGTTCGATAGCCGCCTTGATATGTTTGTAATAGGTCTCGTTGTCTTCGCCCTTGATGGCGAAAACCGGAATGTCATAGTCATGAACCAAAGAGGCGGCAACGTCATCCTGTGTGGAAAGCGGATTGGAAGCACACAAGACCAGATTTGCACCGCCGGCCTTGAGGGTGCGAGCAAGATTGGCTGTTTCGGCCGTTATGTGCAGACATGCCGACATGTTTCGGTCTTTGACCGGCTTCTCGCTTGAAAATCGTTCCCGCACCTGCCTCAGAACAGGCATGTCATTATCAGCCCATTCTATTCTCCTCTTCCCCTCTTTCGCTAAATTAGCATCCTTAATATCGTAATTCACATTACCTCCTGAGTTAATGTTTGGTTTAATTTTCTACCTAAAGTTCAGTTTAACCCCTGGCCAGATCGTTCGCCTTATCGGTCTTCTCCCAGGTAAAGGTCTCCAGGCTACGCCCGAAATGACCGTAAGCTGCCGTTTCTTTGTAAATCGGTCTGCGGAGATCTAACATTTCGATGATGCCTTTCGGCGTCAAATCGAAGTTCTTTGCCACCAACTTCTCGATTTCAGCTTCCGCGATCTTGCTCGTTCCAAATGAATCCACATTGATTGAAACCGGTTCTGCTACACCAATGGCGTAAGCCAGTTGAATTTCGCATTTGTCTGCTAAGCCGGCAGCGACGATGTTCTTGGCAATGTAGCGCGCTGCGTAAGAAGCGGAACGGTCAACCTTAGTGGGATCTTTGCCTGAAAAGGCGCCACCGCCATGGCGTCCGTACCCGCCATACGTATCGACGATGATCTTGCGTCCGGTCAATCCGGTATCTCCATGAGGCCCACCGACCACAAATCGACCTGTGGGATTCACATGATAGACAATCTCCGTCTCATCGTAGAAATCGGCCGGGATGACCGGTTTGATGACCTTCTTAATGATGTCATTCTTAATGGTTTCCTGACCGACGTCGGGGTCATGCTGTGTGGACACGACTACGGTTTCAACTTTTTCCGGTTTGCCGTGAACATATCTAACGCTGACTTGTGATTTCCCATCCGGACGAATGTATGGAATGATGCCTTCCTTGCGCACTTCGGCGAGTCGCATGGTGAGTTTGTGGGCCAACATGATGGGAAGCGGCATGAGTTCTTTGGTTTCGTTAATGGCGTAACCAAACATCATACCCTGATCGCCAGCGCCATGCTTGTCGACGCCCATGGCAATATCCGGCGACTGCTGCTGAATGGTGTTAAGCACGGCACAGGTTAAGTAGTCAAACCCAAAGCTTGCATCCGTATAGCCGATTTCTTTGACGGTCCCCCGAACCAGGCTGGGGATGTCTATATAAGTGTCGGTCGTAACTTCGCCACCGACCAAAACCAGGCCCGTGGTCACAAACGTTTCACACGCCACCCGGCCCTGAGAATCTTCTTCAAAAATCGCATCAAGAACGGCGTCCGATATTTGGTCAGAGATCTTATCGGGGTGTCCTTCTGTGACAGACTCCGACGTAAAAATCATTGAGGACATGAAATTCTCCTTTTGATTACAATTTACCTTTTAAATATTCGATATTCTTTACAGGTGTGGGATCCACTTGATTCAAAGCAGACAAATACAAACTTATCATATCGCCCAAAAAAATCAACGAAAATATTCGGGTCAGCAAAGTTTTCCCTTTGCTCTCAACTTCTATAACCTCAGACGTATGTCTTTCGATGATTTCTTTGGTAATCTGCATGCGTTTCTTAACCTGGGGATGATCATCGCGATCTTTCAAAAAAATGACCCGAAATTGTTCATTAAGGTCTTTGAGCGGTCCCCAGCCCATGATTTCGTTATGGTTTAATTCCGGGAACACGTTGGCGAACGCGTGAACTTTGCTGTTTTCCGAAAGCTGTCCTTTCCACCGCAAGGCCACCGCTTCAAA
>JAABYK010000331.1:3223-9799 GCA_011775825.1 Candidatus Zhuqueibacterota bacterium
CATACTTTTGACTCAGATTGTCCAGCAGTTCGATGGTTTCCGCAAGCTCTTCGTCCGGGCTATTTAGAAGACCTGCATAATGCAGGCTGTAAAAGAGCGGCACCGTCATAAAACCGAGTGCCGATCTCGGTGGAAAGCCCGAGGGGACCAAGAATATCGGCTGTCCTTTGGAGCGCGCTTCGGTGGCGAGGTTGCCCCCCGATGTGATGCAAGCGACGTTTGCGTTGCTTCGGCACGCTTCTTCGTAAGCGGAGAGCGTTTCCTCGGTATTCCCCGAATAACTCGAGGCGATCACGAACGATTTGGCTTGTATGCTGGCTGGCAAGGCATAATATCGGCTGACCAGAACCGGCACACTCACGTTGGTCAGGGCGTAACAGCGCACAATATCGCCGCCGATGGCCGATCCCCCCATTCCGGTAATGCATACCTTTGAGACATTTTCAGAGGAGAATTTAAATTCCGCCTTTTGGGAAATTTCCTGGGCGTGCTGCAATTGCCTTGGAAACTGCAGGATGCGATGGAGCATCCCTTCCGGGTCCAGTTGTTCGATTTCAGTTCGAGTTAATTCTGTCATACGTTATTCTTCATTGCAAAAGACCGAGACAATCTTAAAAGACCTTCGCCTTGACACAGGAAGCGTGTCAGGTCCTCCGGTTTGATTCCGTGTTGAGTGAGGTGAGTCCGGACTGTGGGTTGCGAATCCAGCCCAAGGGAGAGATTATCTCATATAATCAAATCCTTGAAATTTTTGCGCATGATTCTGGTCATAAATTTTTCCACCTCGCACGCCGTCTCAAATTCCAACACACGTTCAGCAATTCGTTCCGCCTCGCTGTGATCAACGGATCGGATAATCTTCTTGATCTCCGGCAGGTAGAATGGAGAGACACTGAACTCGTCCAAATCCAGACCGACCAGAATCAGGGTGGCCAAGGGGTCGCTGGCCATTTCACCACACATGCCGACCCATACGCCCTGTTGATGTCCCGCAATGATGATGTCCTTGATCATCCTCAAAACCGCAGGATGCAGATGTTTGTAGAGATAAGCAATCCGTTCGTTGCCTCGATCCACAGCCAGCAGATACTGGACCAAATCGTTGGTGCCAATGCTCAGGAAATCCACCTCTCTCGCAATCTTGTCGGCAAGAAGGGCGGCTGATGGCACCTCAATCATCACCCCGACGTCAATATCCGGGTTGAACGGGATGTCTTCTTCGCGCAATTCCGACTTTGCTTTTTCCAAAGCAGTCTTACATTCAAGAATTTCTTGGAGACTTGAAATCATCGGAATGAGAATTTTAACATTCCCAAACACGCTGGCTCTTAAGATTGCCCGGAGCTGAACGTTAAAAATATCTTCTCTTTCCAGTGAGATACGAACTGCGCGCCACCCTAAGAATGGGTTCTCTTCAGGCGGGATTAAAATCGATTGCGGATGTTTGTCTCCTCCCAGGTCCATTGTACGAATGATGACCGGATCGTTCGGAAATTCCTTCACGATTTTGCTGTACTCTTCAAACTGTTCTTCTTCGGTCGGCAAATCTTTTTTCGCGAGGTAAATGTAGTCACTGCGATAGAGTCCAATTCCATTCGCACCGTGCGATTTTGCCGACTCGACTTCATCTGAGAATTCCAGATTTGCCGAAAGCTCTATTTCCTTGCCATCCAGTGTGATGCAGGGTAGGTCGCGGATGATCGAAAGCCTTTGTTCGACTTCATAATATTTTTCCTGCAATCGCCGGTACTGCGTCAGAGTTTTTTCATCCGGATGAATGATAACTTTGCCTGCATTGCCATCTATGATGAGGCGGTCGCCTTCCTGAACCAGAGACGAAAGACGCCTGAGTCCGGCGACGGCAGGCACTTCCATCGAACGGGCCATGATTGCCACATGTGAAAACCGGCCACCCAAATCGGTCGCAAATCCCAGGACTTTTCGTTTGTCTAACATCACTGTGTCTGATGGCGTGAGGTCTCTGGCCACGATCACAGCAGACCCTTCCAGTTTGCTCAAATAATCGGTCCGGTCACCTTGAATATGTCGAATCACCCTTCTCTTCACATCTTTCAGATCCGAGATGCGACCCTGGAAATACTCCACGGAGCTTTCATCCAGAGTGTTTTGGTATTTTTGCATGGTGTCATAAAAAGCATGTCCGGCGCTCTTATTTTCCTTTTTGATGGCGTCTAAGGTTTCTTCAATGATGATACTGTCTTCCAATAGCAACTGGTGCACATCAAAAATCTTAGCGCTTTCCTGACCAATCCGTTGGGCCACCCGGTTCTGAAGCGCTCTTAGTTCGTTCTTGGCCTTTTGGATTGCGTTGTTGAACTTTTGAACTTCGGCTTCCAGTTCTGAGCTTTCCACTTGAGTGGTGTCGATTTTTACTGCTTCACCTCGCAACAAAAAGACTTTGGATATGGCGATTCCGGGTGAAGCCGCGATCCCTTTTAAAACAAACGAGCCTTGGTTTTTATGATTTGTAGTCATGCGACGTCTGTTATCATTCTTCATCAAACTTGCCGTTAATCAACCCGAGCAATTCCTTCATAGCTTCTTTTTCATCCTCACCGTCTACGCTGAGGGTGAGTTCACTTCCCATTTCAGCGGCTAACATCATGACACCCATGATGCTTTTTCCATTCACCTCATGGTCATCACGACCAAGAAACACATCTGACTTGAATTGTGCGGCTGTCTTTACGAATTGTGCGGCCGGCCTGGCATGCAGTCCTAATTTATTTTTAATGCGAACCTTTTTTTGTATCATCTATTTCTTAGAAACTTCCCCGAAATCTTTTACTGAAAGAACTGACTCAAAATAGCACCGACGACGACCAGGGCAATCAACGCTAACGGCACGGGCACCTTGCGCCTTATCATGAAGTACATGGCAATCATTCCAACGCCAAAGGCAACGAAATGCGAAAACTTTTTAATATAATCAGAATCTAACAAAAAAATCAAGAGTAAGCCGAGAATGAATCCGCCAAACTTTGGAAGATGTTTCAGCAGAAGCTTGTATCCCTTTAGGGAAGAGGATTTAATTAGATCCGATCCCTCTCTGTAGCCAACTGAAAATCCTCGTATTCGAACCAACAGGTGCGGGACGTTATAGATGACAAGGAATCCGACCAATCCTACAAGTCCAAAGTAAAGCGAAAGCAGAATCCCGAGGATTGCACAAATAGGCTTGAGCTGTGCCCAAAACATTTCGTCGCCTACTGCTGCAAGTGACTCACTTAATCTTTTCTTAATGCGGTCGATTTGCGTGTCGGTTAAATTCTTGCTTTGAATTGCCTGTTCTTCCATTTTGAGCGCGGCCCCAATGATCCGATTGGCCATGTAGGGGTGTGTATTAAAAAATTGCAAATTTCTTGTTAAAAAATGGGCTTGCTCTTCATTCGTCTTGATGCACTTTTTTGCAAAGGGGATCATACAAAAACAGTAGCCAAGACTTAGCATCCTTTCGTAATTCCAGGTAGCTTGAATGTAGAACGACCTGCACAATATTTTCAATCGATCAACAACCGTGAGAGCTGACATCAATTAAATGAGTTTAAGAAATGAAATGGCGACCCCGACAAGGGTGCCAACGACCGTAAATTTCAAAGTATTCCGTGTAAGAAAATGCCAAAGTACCGCGCCAAAACCGGCTCCTAAAAGAACCGGTTTCAAAAGGCCCATCCTTGATTCAAGATTTGCGGGCAGTGCTTCCAAAAAGAAGCGACATACGTAGTAGCCAGCTAGTGAAAAGACCGCTACCAAAAGNNTTGGCCTAAATTGCCGTGTTCAGCCGCACGGTCGGCGCGATGCAGCAACATTCTGTTGAACTTGCACAACAAATCTTGCAGCGGAATGGTCTGCGAACTCAGAAAGACCCCTATCAGAATTGCACTCATTAAAACCAAATTCGCTTTGTGCGGATGTAACTGAGTCAACATGGTGGCGAGACCCGCCGCCACAAATGCTCCCAAATTACCTTGAGGGATCTTTGCGCCGCCAATAGGTATTTCAACCAGGTAAGGCAGTTGCAGGAGCACACCCACCGTAAACCCGATCGTCGTACTACCTAACAGCCATCCTGCCACCGTACAAGCAATCAATGGCTGCGAAATCATAAATTGTCCGACTGCATCGGTGTCGGCGTACACAATACCGCCCATAAGGCAAAACAAAATGAGACTGGAGTCCATGGCGAGTTCTGGCAGATTATCTAAGCTTGTCTGGTCGCAACATAATCAAGCAGGTCCAAAAGATGCCCCTTTCCTGGCGTTGAAGGCAAGTCATCCAGATTTGCCCTGGCTGAGGTTATGTAGTTTTCGATTGCGGCGTTTGCAGCGTCAATAGAACCTATGTGCTGAAACATGTCTCTGATTTCAGTGATTCGGGCGCTGTGGTTATTTGAGTTTTCCAAAATATCGAGCAACCGATGTTTAGTAGCTACATCGGCGTGTGTCAAGCCATAAACGACCAAATATGTCTGCTTTTTGCGAATGATATCGCTGCCGTGAGTTTTTCCAAGAATTTCCTGTTTAGAGGTAATGTCCAAAAGGTCGTCCTGAATCTGAAACGCACAGCCCAAATTATTGCCAAAGTTTCCAAGCGCTTGAACTTGCGAGTCTGAGCCGTTTCCGATTATGGCGCCAATCGTAGCGCAAATATGGAGGAGGCGAGCTGTTTTCTTGCCAATCATGAGCAGATAGTCGTCCAATTGGACGTCCTGTCGCTTCTCGAAATCGTAGTCCAACGCCTGGCCTTCACAAAGTTCAATGATGCCATCCGTGAATATTTTGGAGATTTCGTGGATTCGTTTGGATCTGGTTCGCAGTAAGGATTGATAGGCCAGAGAGACCAAGCCGTCACCGGTCAAAAGCGCAATATCCGAACCCCATTTCTTGTGCACCGTGGGCATTCCTCGACGGGTATCATCCTGGTCCATCATGTCGTCATGAACAAGGGTGAAATTATGAAGAAGCTCGACCGCCACTGCGGCATCGAGGCTGGCGTCGACATCGCCATCAAGGGCTTTGCAGGATAACATCAGTAGTATGGGCCGGATGCGTTTGCCACCACTGTTTAGCACATATTCGATGGGTTGGTAAAGATTTTGTGGCTGCCTGGAGTCGGCAATTTTACTCAAGCGGTCGTTGATGAGCGTTTGGTATTTCAGGAAAACTTGTTTAAATGCTTCGGATTCCAAGATAGATGAAAATGCAGCTAAGTTTATTAATTTGATTATTTGAAGAAGTTAACCCTAAAGTTTTACAAGTTAACAAAATAGCGAATTTCGCATATAGAATCAAGGAAAAGTTTGGTCATAGAAAATTAAGCTGTTTCGAATGCAAGGTAAGGTTAAGGAAGGCAACTGTACAATAACAAATGAGAAGGGGAGGGGCTAACTATGAAACAGTAACCAGCAGTAATTGCAATCAATTCACTCTTTGTATTTCTTCCTTTTGGACAAAATGTGAACATAGAACCGGGTTCATATCATCCCGATTTTAAGGAATCCAAACAAAGTTATGCTACCGTCAATCAAATTCCAATTCTTTTGCCGTTTCAAGGAGCGGCATTAAGGAACGGGGGAAAGAACATCTTTATCTATTGCCGCACGTTCATTTCAAGGATGTCGAAATTCCCAAATGAAACAGAATTTTTTGGAAATATTATTTGGTCTACGGTTAATTGTACACTATATTCGAATATACAATGAGTGAATTATTAGTTGGCATTCAACGTTTGAAAAGATTGATAGTCTTTGACTTTATCGTGATGAGGTTAGCGTTTGGGTTGTATTATTAAATCCAATAAATTATTATTACTAAGATTTATTTGGGAGTTTTAAATCTTAAAGGCTATATTTCCAGGTTCAAACTGCGACAAAAATTTTTGGAATAGGACGAGCAACTTGGTTCATCGTAGGAGAGCAAAGTGATGCAAAGAAATGAAAATTGCAAAGAATTCAACCCCAAGACATTGGAATTGATCAGGAATCTCAGAGCTATGGGGTGTTTGAGTTTTGCTGTTCATGACATTTTCAACAAACATTTGATGAATTGGTGTTTTGAAAAGAAACTGTTGCCAAACAGTTCTTTCGCGCGGTCAACGATGGAGAGTTTGTCAAAACCGCCGATGCCTATGCTGATTGACTTTATCGAGAGAAAAAACCTGATCAGTTTTGCCATCAATGATCTGTTTGAGAGGCATCTTCAGGAATGGTGTATCTCGAAAGGAATTGTATCCAATGATTATATTGCAACTTTTGGTATTTCGACAGTAAAGGATGCAGAAAAAACTTCAATAAAGTGCATAATTTGTGGTAAAACAGAGACTGTCGAATTTCCTGCTGAATCATCAGATCATAAAATAATAAGCTTATTCGAGAATAAAGGTTGGGATATGGAAAAAGAAAAATGTCCTCGATGCAATCAATAATTATATTGCAAACCTTTCGAATACAGAAAATCTAACTAACTAAGGATTTCATTTGTGTTAATCTAATCAAATCTATAAAACAATACTGGTAACTTAACAACAGGGACGTTAGATTTTTAATATTGGGCAATA
>JAABYK010000331.1:9833-13172 GCA_011775825.1 Candidatus Zhuqueibacterota bacterium
ACGTTCGGAATCTCCGAGCCAATCTTTATTTGACCAACAGCATCCTTCTAACCGCTACAAAATCACCTGAATGAATCTTGTAAAAATAGAAACCTGAGGAAACCGGATCGTCCGAAGCGTCTCGTCCGTTCCAAATGATAACATGCTTGCCTGGAGACATTACACCCTCAACTAGTGTTTTTATTGACTGACCTAATACGTTGTAAATTTGCAATCTTACTGGCTCGTTCCATGCTACTGGCACCTCAAATGGGATGGCAGTCTCTGGATTAAACGGGTTCGGATAATTTTGTCTCAGCAGGAAAGTTTTTGGTTTTGAAATTTCCTCGTAAACGTCGGTTGGGAAAGAAACTGTAAACTGGCCGTCCTGAGTACTCGCTGGCGGATCTCCTGAATTGAATACGAAATTTTCAAATATCAGATCGGTCGTCTCACCGGATTGTCCGACAACATCAAAGATTAAGTTAACCAACGTGCCGCTATCACTTAAGGCTGTGGTGCCAAAGCCACCGACGTTAATCTCACCATTGTTTGAAATATTCACGGTTGGGGGGCCAAATGCCCCTGATAAAGTTCCCGCGCTGGAAGCCCCGGTGGCAACGAGTACACTTTCGTCATAATTAATGGTACCTTGATAGGCGATCACACCTCTCCCGGTGAGGTCTCCAACCACAATCGGAATGTTTACCGAATTATCAGGCTCACCACTAGCATCGCTTGGTAAACGAACATTTATGGACTGTGGATAAGCAAAATCGGCCATTGCCAATAAAGTGATACCAACTAGAATTATGATTCTTAATGAGGCCATTGTTTATTTCAACAACATCATTTTTCTTGATTGAAAATAGGTTTTCTCATCACTTTGCCGAGGCTGCGCAATCAGAGAATAAAAAAACACGCCGGAGGCAACCAAGTTGCCGGAGTTATCACGTCCGTCCCATAAAACGGTATGATATCCTGCGCTCTTGTCTACGTGGTCCACGAGTTTTTTAATCTCTCGTCCTCGCATATCAAAAATACGCAAAGTGACTATGGATGAAACAGGCAGCTCATATTTAACTTGTGTTTCCGGATTAAAGGGATTAGGAAAGTTTTGACCTAATATAAAGGCTTCGGGTAACTTAATTTCTACTCTTAGCATATTCGAGTATTCAAAAGCGCCATCGGTATCAATTTGCTTCAGTCGGTAAAAGAAAGCCCCCGCTTGGATATCTGTATCATGGAAAACGTATTCCTGCTGGACAGTTGTTGTGCCTTTTCCTGTCAGAAACCCAATTTCTGAAAACGCTTTTCCATCAGCGCTTTTTTGAATCTCAAACCCAAAATTGTTCGTTTCACTGACAGTAACCCATTTCAATTTAACCGAATTCTCTTTTACTTCAGCGGAAAAAGAAACAAGCTCTACCGGCACAACGGAATTAACAATAAAAATTCCCCCCTGCGTATTGGCAGCCGGATTTCCGGAATTAAATAGAAACGAAGCAAAATCCAAATTAGACGTCGCACCCGGTTGCCCGACAACATTGAAAATTAAGTTGACAAACGTACCACTACCGCTTAGTGGGGAAGTCCCAAACCCACCTACTGTAATTTCACCATCTACATCTGTATTCACGGTAGGTGACCCAAAAGAGGCCGTTAGAGTTTCGCTACTTGAAGCTCCAGTCGCATCTAGTACGCTCTCGTCAAAAGTGACAACAGCTTGATAAGAGATCACATTACGGCCTGTTAGATCCCCAACTTCAATTGGAATTGCCACGGTTGTGCTTTCTTCTCCATCCACGTTTGGAATTGATACATCAATGGGATTTTGGCCATAGATCCAAGAAAAGGACCAACTTACAATTCCAAAAGTTGTTACCAAAATCTTTGGGAATCTCATTTTCCCTCCCTAAGGCAGTTGTTCTATCTGAGTAATGTCATTTTTCTCGTGGCAGTAAAATCCCCTGCGGTCAATTTATAAAAGTAAACTCCGGAAGATACCGATTGTCCGGCCTTGTCGCGGCCATCCCACTTTATTTCATAAGAACCAGCAGGCTTCTCCTCATTCACTAAAACGCGCACCAATTGCCCTGTAACTTTGTAAATGAAGAGACGTGTGTTTACATTTTTCCCATTGAGGTTCGGTATGTCAAAACGGATGGTTGTCTCCGGGTTAAAAGGATTGGGGTAGTTCTGACCCAATGCAAACTGTTTCGGGATTTGGGCGGTAGCCGTACCCACCACTAGCTCGGCCTCGGCATCTTTTACCAACCCGCCATTTACTTGAAAGCGTCCCAAATTCAGATAGCTCCGCTGTCCATTCTTACCAATAACCTCAAACTGCAACAACAGCAGTGTTCCTTCTGCTTTTAATGCTTCCGTACCATAGGCACCTACTCGCAATCGACCAAGCTCGGCATTGGTTACCACGTGAAACGCTTCACTTAGGTCTGTTTTGGCAACTTCCACAAATCGTAAAATTTTCGGGTCATATTGAAAATCGATATCTACAGAGAGAATGTCAGCGTCCTTTTCCACGGTCAAAGGAAGGTTGACTAGCTCACCAGGACTTGCTACTAAATCCTTCCAATACCCATATCTTTCAAACGCTGCCGTCTCCTTAGCTACTGTTTCAGGTTTCCAGCTTCCATCTACTTCGCCCAAGAGCATGGCAACAAAATCTTGACTCGTGTGATCCGAATTTAGAGCTGTGTATGAACGATTCCTGGGCTCAAAACGCCACCGCCCTGTTTGTTCATTCTCATTAAAGGGGGGTAATCCAACAGCAAATCGGCAGATCAGCGCCGCATCAAAGGTGAAGATGAACCCATCCTCGTTTACATCCGCCGCCTTCTGCTGCTCCGCTGTCAAGCTGTTCAGGCCCACGACAAACTGGGCTATGAGTGCAGCATCAAAACAAGTAATAGAATTAACATCAAAGTCTCCTGTTTTTGAGGGGGACACAGTATAGTTCAACCCGCCCTCTAGCTCCCCAAACAAATAATCACCACCGGTATCGGTAGTTTGTCTGTCAGAGGCACCACCGGATAAACT
The DNA here is from genome assembly GCA_011775825.1 of Candidatus Zhuqueibacterota bacterium. GTDB lineage: Bacteria > Zhuqueibacterota > Zhuqueibacteria > Oceanimicrobiales > Oceanimicrobiaceae > JAABYK01. The sequence continues at coordinate 12,873 of JAABYK010000331.1, forward strand.
CACAGATATATCTGACATCGGAGCACCTGTGATTCCATAACTGACTTTCCCTGCTATATTAAAATTATTGAAAACTCCATAAGTCAAACAAGGACGGGGGATATCTGCCACCGGTTCTCCGGAATTGAATGTTACACTCTGAATACAAAGTTCTGTCGATTCTCCTGGATTGCCTACCACATTGAAGACTAAACCAAGCAACGCTCCACTGCCTGATAATGGTTGTGTACCAAATCCAGCTATCGTAATTTCACCATTTACATCCGTGTTCACAGTTGGAGGACCATAATCTTCTGAGAT
>JAABYK010000331.1:13180-22183 GCA_011775825.1 Candidatus Zhuqueibacterota bacterium
ACCATTTGATAAGAAATGATGTCTTTTCCGGTCACATCATTTAGACAAATATATACCGTATCTTGTGAGCCAATAATGCCACCTAGTTCAGAATCACACAATGTTAATTCCGGCCGATCTCCCGGTCCTCCTCCAGACACATTGAGACTGACAGGCACGGTGAATGGGCTTTGATCTGGATCATTGCTCGTAACAGTAATAGTTGCCTCATAATCCCCCTTATCCAGGTCTGTTGCATCGAAGGTTACGGCAATCTCTATACTGCTCCCCGAAAGCACCGTGCCTTGAAAAGGGTCAACAGATAACCAGGAAGGCTGACTTCCGGCTAACGTAATCACGTTATAGATAAATTGCTTATCCGAATCGGTACCAGATTCATGTTCCGGTAAACCTGCATGAAAAATCCGATCCCCATTAACGACTAAAGCTGTTTGTCCATTCTCTGAAACACCAACTAATGTGCCCGTGGTGATTATCTCAGGTGTCCAGCTTCCACTGGACGGGACTAATGTCTTACTTTGCCAACCACTGGAAAATGGCTCTGAAATGTTCCGCAATATTGGATGTTCCGGAACTATGAAATTCAGTGCCCCATAAGTGTTCCCATTCCAAAAGTAGGTTTCATTCACACTCAAACCAACTAATGGAGCTAAATGATTAACCTGGTGCTGCAGGTCTGGGAATTCACCATTATTGAAGGTACCCGCTGATATGAACAAACCTGCACCTTCGTCAACATACCTCGCAATGGCCGTGGCTTCCGCTTTTGAGAAAGGACCATAAGAATCTGTTGGATCCCAGTTGTCAGAGATAACTAGCATGTCAGCTCCACTTGCGACCAGTCCGTCATAAGTTATTTCGATATTATGAAACGTGGAGTAATCGATCAAGATCTCCTTATCTCCGTAGAGTGACCAGTTCGCATTAAGTTCATCCCACATGAGCACATCTGCCGAAAGTGTACCGATCCCATCCAGGACCACCGCATGTGTAGGCTCTGCTGATAATAAGCTTTGCTGACGTTTTCGCCAAATTTCATCAGCTGGCATCCGCGGTGCTGATGTGAAAACTAGGGAATTCTTTGACTCGGCTATTGGAAGAGGATCGCCAGCCGGGATTTCCTCATTTGCTTGGAGAACTTTAAAAATCCAGTCAGTATCTCTAACTCTTGCTTTTGTATTATTGGACCCTCCTTGAACGGACAACTTTCGACTGGTAACAAATTCCCTATTGGTCACTGTTCTGTTTAAATCGCTGGCGCTCTTTCCTGCAAAACTTGATAGGTTGACTCGAGTAGAGGCATTGGCTGCACCCTGGTCTTCAACCGAAATATCAAATGTCAGGGTTCCAGCTCCCACATTGCTGAGGGTCAGGGTCTGAGTAATCTCTTCTCCTTGGCTTAGCGACTCATTTAAAGAATTGGGGGACACAGCAATATCCGGCGCGCCCAGGGTGGTTGCTGAAGTGGAGTTAGAGACTGGCGAGCTATTTCCCCACTCATCAAAAACTTTCAACGCAAAGTAATAGGTTGTATTGACTTCCAATCCGGTGACTGTAAATGTTTCTTGAGATCCTGCCGCTTGCGGCTTTGGTTCGCCTGACACTTCAGTGGCGGAATCAAAATTACTGGCATCAATTGGAAAGACTGCATAGCGGATATCATAAACGCTGGCGGTGCCGGAGCTGCCGTCATCTCCGCTGGCTGTCCAGGTGATTGTGATTGAATTAGAAGTCGGAGCAATAGTAGTTAAATCGGTCACCGCATTTGGCGGTATTGTATCTTGTTCTGCTAATGCCTTCAAGGCATTCAGTCGTCCACCGGAAACTGTTGTTTCTTCGAAGTATGGGTTCGGATCTACTGATGCCATAATCCTATTTTTGATCTGTAAATTTGTCAAGTCTGGATTTTGCGACCAAATTAGGGCAGCAACACCGCTCACATGAGGGGCTGCCATGGAGGTTCCAGAGAGAAAACGATATCGATTAAAGGTATGGGTACTATATATGTTCGAACCCGGTGCTGCCAAGTCAACTGAGGTTTTACCAAAATTAGAGAAGCGAGATCTTCGATCGTTATGATCAACAGCAGCGACGGAGATAATATTATCTAGTTCATAGCTCGCGGGAAATACAGGAGAAACATCGTTATTCGAACCATCGTTACCAGCAGCGGCAATGAAGAGCATACCGGCTTCTCCTGAAGCGACGATAGCCTCTTTCAATGCGGTGGAAAGTGAGTCTTCAACGCCACCCCAACTATTGTTGGTCAACTTGGCGCCCATCTTGGTTGCGTATTCTATAGCCAAAATTGCGTCGGAGGCAACGCCGGAACCGCTATTCCCCAAAAACTTAAGCGGCATGATTTGTGCTGACCAACAGACGCCAGTCACCCCTATGCGGTTGTTGCCAACAGCGGCAATCGTCCCCGCCACATGTGTACCATGACCATGATCATCATCGGGATCGTTATCTCTGTTGACAAAATCCCAGCCTCTGACGTCGTCGATGTAACCATTGCTGTCATCATCAATGCCATTGCCCGGTATTTCATCCGGATTAACCCAAATATTTTCCGCAAGGTCCTCATGGTGCCAAGCTACACCGGTATCGATAACACCAATCAACACATCTCCTCCGGTTTGAATACTCCAGGCCTCAGGGGCATCGATGTCTGCATCCGACCTGCCATCTGTTTGCTCGATATTATGCAGCCCCCAGAGTTGTGAAAAGTCGGGATCATTTGGGATTGTCTGTTTGGGGTTATTTACGCTCGGTTGGAAAGTATAAAACTTGTAATTTGGCTCAATGTATTCAAAGCGCGGATCCCCTTGATATCGGCTGATTACCTCTTCAACTGTTACTCCAGAGATGGTCCAGAGCTCTGCCTCTATCATGGTAAATTTTTTGACAACTGAAGCCTTGAGGCTTTCTTTCATGTTGGCAATATTGCTGGCTTTTACACTTGGCTTTAATTTGATAATGATTTGATTGTTCATATAATCATTGCTCGGTTGAGCCTGGACTTCTATTCCTATAGTAAGAAGTATAAACGCTAAGAGTTTAGTAACAATAAGTTGACAGGCTAAACTATTGGAAAAAGACTTATAGATTTTGACCATTTGATAATTCCTCTTCAGTTTCAAACTAATTAAGTAACGCATTATTGGAAAAAGGCAAGCCGCAAAAATCCCCGTACGGACCTCTTTGATCAGTTCGGACTCGTAGGAATAAATTAAGCGTTACTCAAATAGACTAATCAAATCTAACGAAATTGATGACAGATGAATGATGCTAAAGGCGAGATGTTTGTCGGATAGGTTCATCTGCAATGGAAAAGATGAAATTGAGTAAACTTTTGGAAGTTAACAAATCTAACAAAAGCGAGGAATAGGTCTTTTCATGCTGAACTCCTTTTTAAATCAATAAGATGAATATACTATCCCTCGTAGATTTGAATTAGGTGAGGCTAATTATAGTCATTACCTGTTTAAATGGCAAGTAAAAAAATTGTAACAAGGTGAGTGAATTTTACTCAGAGCTCGAGAGCTCGTTAGAGTAGTTTATTGAAACATACCTAAAAACAAGCGGTTTCACAAAGAAAAAAGTGACACCATCCTGATCTTATTCCCTGGGAATCCATAGGTATTTTGTTTTTACTGTTTGGGGGAATCGGACTCATCAATGCCTACGGAATTAGTCATAGTAAAACAAGATTTTAGGGAATCGATTTACCTGGTGCCGCTCATGGTTTACAAATAATAAAAACAGGACTTCTAACAAAAGATATATTGGGATTTGCAGTTCCAAAAGCCAGGGTCGCTATCACCTCATAAATATGACCTTCTTTTTGGGGACCTTGTGCGGGAATTAGACAACCAGTCAATAAGCTGGGTGCAGGCCAGTTCTTATCACCAAAATTGCCTGGACCCAAAGTACCCTTATGAACAATAACCCGATTATCTGTTAAATCCCTAACTACAGCTTGAATCTCAAATCTTCCCCCAGTAGCAAATAGTGCTGTTCCCGCTCTGGCTTCAAGCACGACTTCAAATTCTGCATCAAAGGGAAAAGTGTCTTCGAATATTATGCCCCCTTTTTCTCTGGTGTATACTCGAACCAGTTTAACCTCGTTTGCATTCAAATTAGACCTTTCTTAGTAGCGAATAACGTGCAAAAGAGTTTTAAGCGAGCAGAACGTCTGCTTGTGGAACGGCTCTCCATTTTTGCTAAGATGTAATGGTTGTCTTTAAGGCTTATGAATAATAAACAAAGGGCTTCTTGCAATAGATACATCCGGTCTTTTTATGCCGATTTGTAAACATGCTAATATCTCCATAATGGCACCCTCTTTCTTGGGGCCTAGCGATGATTTTGGAATTATAAAAATGAAATTGGTAGCTTGAGCGTCCCAACCACTCCCAAAAGCGCCTGAGGTCTGTACAACATCTGCATTTCCACTTTTACCTTTCAATGGAACTAGAATAGGATCATTTTTCCCACCATTGGCTTTCAAGTTTCTGACAAAAACTCTAAGATCAAACTGTCCTCCGCTATCAAAAAGAGCTGTTCCAGCTTCTGCTTCAACGACCACTTCAATATCTTTATCAAATGGAAATGTTACATCTGCTATTGTTCCACCTATTTCTCTCGTATACACTCTTACCAATTCAGCATCGTTTGGTCCCATGGTTGACTCTCCTTATTAGAGTTTCAGGATTGATTTGCTTCCCAAGGAGTAAGTTAATCTTTTCCTTTCATCTTCTCATCCTTGGATTTTTTGATGAGATTCGATTGGTTTTAGCGGTATCTGGGTTGTCAAAAAGATGTGAATAGTCCTCAATAATCTCAGTACGCAGTGACGAATCCAGATCGGCTTCAAATAATGTCTTTACTTTTGGAAGTTGCTCGACAGTCAATCCTTTGGCCCCTTTGAGATTCGTCTTCTGAAGGTCTGCGGAATCCAATACCGCATCTGAAAGAATCGCTCCTCGCAGACTGGCTCCTGCAAGATTGGCCTTTGTCAAATTGGCTGATGTTAAGTCGGCTGAATCTAACATAGTATTCATAAGCATGGCTTCGCCCAAATTGGCGCCCAATAGCTTTGCACGTGACATATTGGCTTCCCGCAGGTCAGTTCGAATCAATTTCACTGAATGTAGATCAGCTTTTTTAAGTTCTGCGCCATGCAAATCAGTTTCAATAAGCTTCGTTTCTCTTAGATCGGCTTTGTTTAAATTTGCAAAGCTCATATCGGCTGCTGTGAGATCTATGGCACCAAATACATGACCTTCCAAAATCTCTCCACGTAGATGAATATTTCGTTCTGTCCAAGGTAACTCGCCTTTAACCCCAAGATATGTTATTGACAATCCAATAGGCAGGAGTATTATGAGATATAATGAGCTAAGCGACTTGGATCTAGAGACTTTTCTTATGGGTTTCTTTTTTTCCATCTCCTGAGATCCAATACCTTGATTTCTGAATTTAATGCGCCTTTCACTTCTAACCAAGGCTTTGGATGTTTGATAAAGAATTGATGAAATGTAGATGGATAGGCAAAATAGGCCCACAAGCACAAGGCTTAAAACAGCATCTTTTCGCACAAAAACCCGATACGACATTGCAAAAATGGTAAGCGGAACCAGAAATCACACAAGAAAAATCGCAGTGAGTGCTCGCGTACGACTTAAAGGCGCCGTCTCTTTTTCCTTCGATGCCCCTTCTTTTCGTTCATCCTGCTGCCACTCTTCTATTATGAGATTGATCATCCAGGGATAAAGCTTCTTTCGGAGTGGCAGTCCATCTGGAAAGACGGAGGGTAGTTTGGCCACCAATTCCCAAAGATGTGACAAATACATTTGTAAGTAGATGAAGACGAAAAACGCTGATAGCGGTGTGCATATGTAGAAGAAAATCACCGGTACTTCTGCATTGATTATGGGCAGCTTAAGTGCAAAGTTGTTTAAGATCAACTGGGCATCCGTTGTCGTCGCTGTTGTTAGCAGTGCAAATGCGCAGAGGCCGATTAATGTCAAAAAGATGGGGCGAGCATTCTTTGAGGTCTCTTCCACTTTGTCAAGCGTATCCTCAAAATTCCTTAGAGACACTGGAAGCTTTGCCCCAGGAAGCAGTGCCATACCAAAATTGGTCCCTACAATTGTGGGGTCTGGCAGATAGACCGTTTCTGTGTTTTTTTCATCTTTGTTAGGTTTATTTTCATCTTGTTTTTTTGATCTTGAGATCTCCTCTTGAGGATCAGATGAAATAGTTTCGGCTGCAAGATGCGCATTTGTTAAATCCGCTCTGAGAAAAGTTGCTTGATTCAAATTAGCACCAGAAAAAGTTGATTCTTGAAGAGTCGCCCTGCTAAGATCTGCTTCGCTGAAATCCGCGGATCTTAAATCTGCGCCAACGATCCTTGCACCACTTAGATTCGCCTCGCTTAGATTCGCCACACGGAGATCTGCTAGGCTGAGGTTTGCTTCTTTGAGAATTGCCTTTCCTAGCTTCGCCTTGAAAAGCTTCGTCCTACTCATATTCGCATTGCTGAGATCCGCCTTGTATAAAGCTGTCCTTATCAATTCCGCCTTTCTGAGATTTGCCCTGTTAAGCTTCGCTCCAATGAGTTTTGCTTTGCTAAGATTAGCTGGCTTCTCTTGCTTAGGTTCTAAAACTGAAAGATCATCATCTCTCAGATCAGCGCCGCTCAGATCAAAATCTCTGAGCACAGCCCCTTTCAGATCTGGCTGTATATCGGGATGTCTTTTTCTCCATCTGTTCCACGCTTCGATGTTTCCTTCTCTGAAATATCTTAAATGTTCATTATTTGCCATCAACGTCTCCTGTTAAAATTAGCTGCTCGGACCTTTGAAGGTGGATCGCTACCCTTGGCAACTTGCTTTCAAAGCGGCCACTCATAGAAACCGCTACGAGCTGGCTAGTGGCATCACCATCCAAATAACAAAAGGCGCTCCATCAGTTGTGTAATGGAACGCCTCAATTTTCGCTAAGATGTGATGGTTTCTTTCCCACATCTTACGGAACAGTAATATGGAACAAGGGGCTCCTTGCAAAAGAAGCATCCACAGTTGCAATGCCAACTTGTAGGCATACGAGGATTTCCAAAATATGGCCCGCTCTATTAGCCAGTTCTGAGGCAGGAATTACAAATGTGAATTGTTGAGCCAGGTTGGCCCACGGAGCGGCCCCAAAAGTACCGGGTTGCTCTAATATATCGGCAAGAGCCCCATTTCTTGCTTGAACTAAGTCAAAAGTGCATAAATCTCTTACACAAAGCGTAAAATTAAAGGCGCCTCCCGTATTAAAGAGCGCAGTTCCAACTTCGGCCTCGACAACAATTTCAATATCTTGATTATCAGGAAAGGTAACATCCCCTATTGTGCCACCCACTTCTCTGGTAAACACCCTTACTAATTCAGCATCATTTGGTCCCATTTTGATTCTCCTTTTGAAATTAGTGAAACATATTTATGGTTTCGCAAACCAGTTTTGTTCGCGATCCCACTGTTAATTACAAGTTAACCATGAAATACTTATTTGCTGTTCTCATCCTCCTTTCGCTGTTTTATTTTATTTGAGCTTGTATGAATACGATTCAAGCAATAAGAATTTTTATTTTTTTTTCTCAAATTTTAGCCCCTATAAGATATCGTCGAATTATTTATTTGCACTCAGAATGGCATTCACCCTTTCAGCAATAAGGGAACCCTTATACGGCTTTCTAAATGCATCTCTTACACCACAAGAAAAAGCCTCGGCCGTCAACTCGCTATCTCCATTGCCGTCTATTAATAAAATCGTCATTTCCGGAAAATCCGTTTTTATCTTTTTGATGATCTTCAACTCTGAAGCATTATTTTTTGAGATTTCAAACAAAATCAGGTCAACGGTTTCACTTCCGACGATCGATCGTGTCAAAGCGTTCTCAGTATTGGTCAATATCACCGCGCTCTTCCTGAGTTTGTTGATCAATTCTTTATCTTGGGCGATTGTTGACCCAGAGATCAGTACGCGGTGCTTTGACATGACTCCCATACGGCAAATTAGTAGAACCTCATAATGATCAACTATCGTGCCATGCAAAAGATGCTGATATTTATGAATACTAATGCATTGTTTTTAATAATAGTTAACTGATTAATACAAAATAGAGAAGTTGTTGAGAGACGTGACTTTTTAGGGTGAGAATGCCAAAACTTTGGCAAAAACACTCTGATTTTATTTCAGGCGAGATTTAATAATATGGGCGTCAATTCCATACTTTTTCATTTTCGAGTAAAAATTTTTTATATCGATACCTGCACTTTTGGCAGCACGACTGATATTGCCTTTAGAGGCTTTGAGACAGTCACTAATATATTCGATCTCAAATTTTTCCACCACGCGCTGTTTAGCCATCTTGAAGCATGACCGGGGCTTTGCACGATGCAAGTGATATCCCTGATCACAAAAACCTGATGGAAGATAGTCCGGTTTAATAACATGATTTTCTACTAAAGCCACACACCTTTGTATGATATTCTCTAGTTCACGGACATTTCCCGGAAAATTATGCGATAATAGCAACGCCAGAGTATCCTTTGATACTTCCAAATCTCCTTTCCCGTACTTGTTGCCATAAAGCTTTAGAAAGTGTTGAATTAAGAGACGGATATCGCTTTTACGATCTCGCAGTGGCGGAAGATTGATGTCGATTACGTTCAATCTGAAGTAAAGATCTTCACGAAATTTTCCCTCATGAATCAATTCCAGCAAATCATTGTTTGTTGCAGCGATAAACCGTACATTGCATCTGCGGTTCTCTGTGCTGCCAACTGGTGAATATTCGCCGGTCTGCAGAATCCTCAGTAGTTTCACCTGCAGTGCGGAGGTCATCTCACAAACTTCATCCAAAAAAATGGTGCCGCCATTCGCGGATTCGAACCAACCAGGTTTGTCTTTTATGGCACCGGTGAAAGCACCCTTGACATATCCAAATAGTTC
>JAABYK010000331.1:22195-22427 GCA_011775825.1 Candidatus Zhuqueibacterota bacterium
CTGTTATAATGAAGCGCACGTGCAATAAGCTCTTTACCGGTACCGCTCTCACCATGGATGAGAACTGTTGCGTCGGTATCTGCAATCTGGGACACGAGTTTCAAGTTCTTTATCATCTTGGGATGATGTCCCACAATAAATTCAAATCGATAATTACTCCGGAGTTCCTTCTCCAAGGTATTCAATTGGTCGTCCAGAAAGTTCAGTTGCTCCCCAATCATTACAGGCTATT
>JAABYK010000331.1:22510-43059 GCA_011775825.1 Candidatus Zhuqueibacterota bacterium
TTTTAGGATTAAAAATTTTCCAAATATTGCGTACTATTTAAGCCCCAAAAAGTCTATGATGGAATTTTGAATAAATTGCGATGTTTTTCCTACTAGTCAAGACAATAAAAATCTTGTTATTATCTCAGAACATTGCAGAATTTGAAAATTCTTCTGAAAGTGCAAACGATGGAAAATTGACAAAGTTGTAAGCAGACGAGAAGATTAGCGAAGAAGAGAGGTAGAAAAAGGTATTACTTGTGTAATTTTTAAGATTACGAATTACTAGCAAAAAAAGCAAGTTTTTTAAGATAGAATAAAGTTTGGTCTGCGGGAATCCATTCACAATATAACATCGGTTAGATTAACCTGTAAGACGCGTATCGTAAGAAAACTGGACTTGGTCTATTCGTAGCGCAAGGCGCCGATGGGATGAAGTCGGGCAGCTTTGGCGGCAGGATAGATTCCGAAGAAGATTCCAACCACGGAGACAAATCCGAGGCCCAGAAAAATGGACCAGATTGGCACCGCTGCGGGCAACGAGGTGAAGCCGCTGATCACTTTCGCCAGCCCCAGCCCCAACAGAACACCGATGAATCCACCGATTTCGCAGATGATGATCGCTTCCACCAGAAATTGCATCAAAATATCACGTTGTTTTGCCCCTACTGATTTGCGGATACCAATCTCACGAGTACGCTCCGTAACCGACACCAGCATGATATTCATGACACCGATGCCACCCACCAGCAGTGAGATCAAACAAATGCCGATGGCCACAGAAAAGACGATGTTCGTAAGGTTGTTCCAGGTCTCCATTAAGGAATCTTTGGTTAACACTTCAAAATCGTTGGATTCGCCCGGAGGAATGCCTCGTTCCACACGCATGATACCGGTCACCTCGTCCATGGCCTCCTGCAGTAGCTCGGGTTCGGATGCTTTTACGGCAATGCCGATGGAGCGCTTTTCGCCGTAGATTTTCTCAAACGTGGTAATCGGGATTAAGGCGAGGTTGTCGCGATTTTGGCCGAAGAAGTTCCCTTTCTCTTCGAACACACCGATAGCGGTGAAGCGTCTGCCATCGATAAGCACTTCTTTGTCCACAGCTTTTTGGAAAGGAAACAGCTTCTCAACGATATCGAGTCCGAGTACCACCACTTGCCGTCGATATCGTAAGTCAACGGTTGAGAGGAAACGTCCCTCCTGTACAAAAAAGCCATTCGTCAAATGCCAGGCTTCCGTGCCGCCGAGTAAAAAGATGTCCGGGTTGGTTTTCTTTCGACCGTATCGAATCACGGAGCCAAGTTTAAAATCTTCCGGCGCCACCAGGCTCACCAACATGGCGCGCTCTTCGATCGCCTCGGCTTCATCCATGGTAATGTTTTTGCGATTCCGATATTCAGAGGGATCGAGGGTCATGGCGGGATATTTTTGCACATAAAAGGTATTGCCGCCGATCACAGACAATTCGCGGTCAACGTTTTTATTCAGACCCTCGATGAACGTCTGCATGGCAATCACGGTCAAAACACCAATCACAATTCCAAGGGTCGTGAGCACTGACCGGAGCTTGTTTGCTCGAATGGCTACCAGGGCCTCAACGAGTATTTGCTGAAAATTTGCGAGTTTCATCGAGTACTCTGAGTTTATTCGTATCTTAAAGCTTCAATGGGATCCAGTCGCGCCGCTTTTGACGCCGGATACAGTCCGAAGAAGATGCCAACCAGCGATGAAAACCCTAAGCCAATGGCAACGGAAAATGGAGAAATCTCTGCCGGAATTGGCGAGATGACATCAAGGATTTGACCGAATCCAAATCCCAAAGCAATCCCAATCAGACCTCCAATTGCACTGATGACCACAGACTCCACAAGAAACTGCCACAAAACATCTTTTCGTCGAGCACCGATTGCTTTTCTTACACCAATTTCACGCGTTCTCTCGGTGACGGCGACCAACATAATATTCATGATGCCAATGCCGCCGACCAGCAATGAAATGGCGCCGATGCCAACGGCCACTGCATATAATCCGGCGGTTAGACTGTTGTACAAATTCGTGAGCACGTCCTGTTGGTTGATGGCAAAATCGTCTTCTTCGTCCGCCCGTACTTTTCTCACCCGGCGCAAAATGCCTCTAAGTTCGTCTTTAGCCTCTTGCAGTAACTCCGGGTCCACCACTTTGACCCGAATCATCAAGGAACGTCGAGTCCCAAAGCTCTTGTAAAACGCCCCGATGGGAATGTAGACATTGGAATCCAGATTCTCCCCTAAGATTTGCCCGCGTTTCTCTAAAACACCCACCACGTGAAAAGGATGGCCGCCAACAAAGATTTTCTTACCCAACGGATCTCTATATTCAAACAGCTTGTCGGCAACCCCCCAGCCAAGCACACACACATTTCGACGGTGTGCCACTTCAAAGGCTGTCATGAATCGTCCGTATTCGGGATAGGCGTTAGCAACATCCTTGTAGGCCGCTTTCGTGCCATTAACCAAAACGCCGTTTAGGGTTTCGTTTCGGTATTTTAGGGTACGTCTCGACATCGCCATTGGCGCCACCGCTCGAACCAGGGTGGCATGCTCTTCAATCGCATCCGATTCCTTGAGTGTGATATCCTTGCGATTGCGGTACTTGAAGAACTCCAGGCCGACCGTCCAGGGAATTTTGGTTACGTATAAATTATCAGAACCGAGACTGGAAATCTGGTCTGCAAATGCTTCGTCGAGACCATCGATCACGGTCATGATGGTGATAATTGTGGCGACTCCGATGAGGATGCCGAGGACGGTCAGGAAGGCGCGCAATTTATTGGCCTTTAGGGAGGTGAAGGCCATTACTATACCTTCCCAAAGCTGTATGAGCATCCGCGCCAGTTTCATGGTGTTCGATTGATCCCGGTTAAGGTGGGTTGGTTATTAACCGGTCGCGAGTGGCTCTCAATGTCTGCCATTTTTCTTCACCGATTCATCGCTCTCAATCAAACCGTCGCGTAGACGAACGATCCTGTTTGCGTGCCCCGCAATGTGTTCCTCGTGCGTCACCAGGATGATGGTATGTCCCTGCTCATACAATTTCTCGAAAACTTCCATGATTTCTTCACCTGTTTTGGTATCCAGATTTCCAGTAGGCTCATCTGCCAAAATGATGGAGGGATTGTTCACCAGGGCGCGTGCGATGGCCACGCGTTGCCGTTGACCGCCGGAGAGTTCGTTTGGTTTATGCTCCACACGATCTGCAAGACCGACTTTTTCCAATGCCTCGCGGGCCAGGTCTTTTCTCCTGGCGGAAGGAACGCCGCTGTAAATGAGCGGCAGTTCAACATTGTGCAAGGCATCTGCACGCGGCAGAAGATTAAATGTTTGAAAAACAAATCCGATTTTCCTGTTGCGAATGGTCGCCAATTGATCGTCGTCCATACGACTTACGTCTTCGCCACTGAAATGGTACATTCCTTCCGTTGGTGTGTCCAAACAGCCGAGAATATTCATCAACGTCGACTTGCCGGAACCGGATGGCCCCATGATGGCCACATACTCATTGTGATCGATGTCTAAGCTGACCCCGTTCAGAGCAGGTACTTCTATGGTACCCAATTCATAAATCTTCACCAATTTTTTGATATCAATCAGCATGGTTCACCTTATGTGAATTTGATGGGACGGCTTTCAGGGATTAACCCTTGCCTGTCATTCGCTTCTGAATTTCTTCACTTTGTTGTTGATTTCTATCCGGCTGCCATCTTTGAGCAATTTAGACAATGCCCGAAAACTTCCTGTAATGATCTCCTGTCCTTCTTCCAAACCCTTGACAATCTCAACATTTCTTTCACTGCTGATCCCTGTGTCTACGGGGACCATCTCAGCATGCTCGTCTTTGGCCACAAAAACGACTTGCACCATCTCTTCTCTTTCGGATTCGTCCTTTTCCAAATCGTTGGTGCTGGTTCCATTGTTTTGCGGACCCCATATTTCGGCATTCGCATCCCGGGTGGTGCCTTTTTTTCTCCGCCAGGTCTTTTTATTAAACTTACCTGTGGTGCTGGTCGTGTCAATGGGTTCCCTCATGGTGATGGCCTGAATCGGTACGTAGAGGACATCCTCGTGCGTTTCTGTCTGAATATCAACTGTTGCCGACATGCCCGGACGGAGCTGTTGTACATTATCCGTTATGAATATTTTGACCTCAAAATTGGTGACTTCCTCCTGGGTGCCCCGGCCGCGAGTGGTTGCGGTGTGGGCAATTTCACTAACGTAGCCGCTAAAAATTCTTTCGGGCAGAGCATCGACTTCAATTTCAGCGCTGTCTTTCAGAGAAACCAGCACAACATCGTTTTCGTCGATTTCGGCAGCCATTTCCATTCGCGTCAAATCTGCCACGGTCATGATCACATCGGCCTGGAATTGCGAGCCGAGCGCGATTTCTCCTTCTTCCTTATTTAGCTTGGCCACCGTACCTGCCATCGGTGAAACAATACGAGTTTTTGCGAGATCATCTTCGGCTTGCTTCAAAACGGCGGCTGCCTGCTCTACCTTGCTTTCAGCCAACTCGAAATTAGCCTCAGTGCCCTCTAAGTCCGCGTCTGAGAACAGCTTCTTTTCATATAATTCCTTGGCTCGGGTTAGTTCGCTTCGCGCTTTTTTTAGACTGGCTTTGGCCGATTTCAAATCCGATTTGGCCCTATCGAGAGCGGCCACGTAGCGCGTTCGATCCAACTCAACCAGAAGTTGTCCCTGTTTTACATAATTGCCCTCTTGGACACGCAAATTCGTGATCTCGCCGCTAACATAGGCAGAAATGTCGACTTCTTTTTCCGGTTGAATTTTGCCTGTGCCGGAGACCAATTGGGTGATATCTCCTCTCTTGACCCCTGCTGTCTGTACTTCAATCGTGTCCCCACGAACTTTTTTTAAATTGATGACGACGAACGCGGCAATAATCACAACCACGCCCACAAAGGTCCATATTTTCGCTTTCCTTGACATGGCAACCTATCTCCTCCGGGAGTTTAGAAAATAACAGCACACGTGTCTTCTTGAAGCGATGGAGTGTTGGTTAGAATCGCATCAAAGATAGGTGATCCAGCGTTCCGTTCTCCACCGTTTGTTTACTGCGTTTGCTGAGCAATCGTTCCCATTGCAGCCTCAAGCTGTGCCTGGGCAATCATAGCGTCATATTTGGCGCGCACCAAGGTTACACGTGCGCGTGTTAGTGAGACCTGTGCTTCGGTCACTTCCAATTGCGTGCCGGCACCAACGCGATAGCGCTCTTGCGCCAGACGATATTCTTCTTCGGCTGCGCGCAGGTTTCTTTCGTTGATATCGGAGATCTCTTTGAACGCCTCGAGATTCAGAAACGCCTGCTTGACATCCAGATGTAATTGCCGTTTTGTGTTCGTCCAATTCTCTCTTGCGATCGAGTAATTAGCGCTTTGACGGCCCACCTCAGCAGCGTCGGAGAGTCCGTTAAATATGTTGAAGTCAATTTGGGCACCTAACGAAATATTGAAGTTTTTGTCGAGTTCTCCATACACTCTGCTAAAATCCGTGTTGTTTCGTGTATAGGACACATTTACGCCAATCGAAGGCCAGTACGCAGCTTTCGCGACTTTCATGCCATATTCGGCACTTTGCATTTCGTCTTCGAATCTCTTGAGCTCCGGATTGTTTTCTTCAGCAATTTCAATGGCTTGTTCTAAAGTGTAGTCTTCCGGGAAGAATTCAACTTCGACCTCAGCGACATCGATCGGCGTTTCCGGATCCCGTCCCATTGCGACGTTCAAATTCCCTCTTGCTATTTGCACAATATTTTTCTGAGTCAGGAGATTGATCTGATCGTTGCCCAAGGTGACCTCCGATCTGTAAACGTCGACTTGCGCCACAGAGCCGATTTCATACATGCTTTTGGTGCGATTCAACTGTTCCTGACTTCTCTCCACGGCTTCGCGATACTCACGTTCCAGGTTGACTGCCTTCAGTAGTTCAAAGTAACGCCGTCTGACTTCAGCGTGAACGTTCTGTCGTGCCGTAGCCAAACGGTGGGAAGAAGCATCAAATGAAGCTTTCGCTTGATTTATGGTGTTCCAATTGCGACCGAAATTGAATAGCGTTTGTGAATAACTGATTCGGGCGAAATGCGAATTTCTCGAAGAACCGTCTTGTGTGATCTCAGTTTGTTCAAAAATGGCCTGACCTCTTGTGGAATCAAAACCAACCGGGACATCGGTGACGACGGTTCTATCGCCCTGTATGAACCTGCCAGATGAAAAGGTTGTGGTCACGCGGGGCAAGATGGTTGAGTATGATGCCTTCACGTTTGATCCCGAACGATCCAACTGATACGTCGTGGTCTTCAGCTGCGAATTATTCTTTAAGGCGACGTTAATGCACTCATCAAGGGTCATTGTCTTGCCATTTTGGGCCAATGCAGAACCAAAGAATAATAACATTGCAAGTGTGAGTGTAGCGGGAATAAACATGACCTTTTTCATTACAAACTCCTTATGTTTGTTGTTATGCCTAAGACAAACCTAAATTTATAAAGCACAAGAGCAGAGGGGCAAAGGCTTAGTTTAATCATTTTTTTTCATGAAACTTTTGATACTACCTTTTTTACTATCCAAACATACCACCCATTAGAGAACTAAATCCGATTTTTATTGCAGCCCAAATGATCTGCAGCGTGGCCACAACAACAAGCGTTTTTTGCAAATGAAATCTGTAAATCACTGAAAGTCCAATTGAAATTACAATCACCAACCAGATTGTGAAAAAATCTACCTGTGCCAGGATTCGGTACAGCATCGAAAAGCGATCTTCAGAAGGAAGCAGGACCGCTAAATTGGTGGCTACATCCGTCGTCTCAGTCGCCAGGATCAAAGGCGTCTTCACGATTGCCGCTAAGACCGAAATTAAGCTGCTCCAGGCATAAACAGCAAATACTTTTTTAAAATTGCCTTCTCCCCCGAGGATGATGTTTCCACAAAACAACAGAATCCCGGAAACGATTACCATCGCAAGTAAAATTATGATCGGCGACAACGCTAAATTGAAGTATTTTCTTGCTCCAGTGGCCTGTTCCTCTATCCGCCCTATAATTGCCTCTGCACGATCTTGAGAAATGTTAGGGTTAGCCTCGATTCTAGAAATCTGGTCCTGGATGGCAATATCCGTAACCAAAAATCCGGACACCAGGGAAATCACGACAACGATAATGTAAGGAATTAGCCACGAGGGTCTTTCATTGATGCTTTCAAATGTCTCTCTTGGCGATGTAAAGATTCCCACGACTTTTTGAAATACATTTAGCTCACCAGCAGATGAGCGCTCTGCTGCCACGTCATTTGTTTCCATCTTTTCCTCCCTCAAGGTGATTTTAGTTTGTTAAGAAGCGACAGCCGTTTGTAAAAACGGAAATCAAATCAAAATGTTTCCGCTTTGTGGCCTCGTGTTTGTGCATTCCAAGACTTATGGAATTCCATCGGTTTCGACCGTGATACACCTGAATTTATCAATTATTCAAAGGAGAAATGTCTCACAAACTGCGAGGAAACGATAGAAGCATGGAGGGGGACACTGCAAAATCGTGTTTTCTAAAATCGCTGCTGGCATGTCAAGCTTACCCTGCGGATCACCGGATGAAGGGTTGAGCCACTTATCGTCGAGGGTGGTTTATGAAATCGGTTTAAAGAAGGAAGTGACTGTTTATTTGAAGAGTCTCTCAATCCAGTATTCAGGCTTTCTATGCTGGTGAGTTACAGCCAAAATCTAAATTTTGTTGTTATGGATTGTGTAAATCAAATTGTAAGGAAACTTTCTCAATAAGGCTTTCTTGTATGCTTTGTTTCTTCAGTCCAAGCCTCAGGGAAAAGTGATATCAGGTCAATTGTTCTTAAAACTCCGTCCCAAAATTAATCACCGAGTTCATGGAACTGCAGATTGTAATATTCAATAGCATCGTCTAACTCGATTGAAGCTGGTTCTATGAATTCAACGTCCATTTATTTGTACCGTTGAATTATTTCTTTCAGCGGAATTGTTTCTACCTTCCCTCTTTTAGAACCTGATATCTTTTTTCTGCTTCCTCCGCCCAAATCTGTGCTATTTTTTCATCAGGTATATCAAGGCTTTGAGTAAGCCATTCAATCAGTTGCAGCCTTTCTGCAGGTCGTAACTGTAAAGCTTCTTTCAATATTCCTTCGAATCCATAACCAGCTCCTGAGTTTTAGAGTCCTATTAAATTTTGTCGCAAAAATACTGTCCAAAAATGTAAAAAAATGCCTGCCACTATTCAATAGAAAATCACTTATCTTGTTATCTTGAGTTATTCATGAATAAATCTAAAATGATATGTGGTATATGTACCCGTTTCAATCCATTGAGAACATGCAACAGGGTATTATTGGAGTGCTGAAGTCTCGAAACTGCGTTGAGCCAGTGCTCCAATTCTGGCTGTCTTGTTTTTACCATACCTCTCATCGATCTCTTAATAAACGGATCCCGCGGTAAAGCAAGTACATGGCGCCCATCTGAACGACATGATACAGATCGTTGTGGTTAAAATGCTCATGGAGGCCAAATCCACTCATTTGGATGCCAGCCGAAGCAAACGACACCAGAACACCCGAGATGAGCCAGACGGCACTCCTGTTTCTTCTTTTGACATAAGCGTAAAATTGCAGCAAAATGACCCCGACCATGGATGGGACATAATCGTAAATCACATAGCTGAAGTCGTCATGTGTGAGCATCCAGCCAGCATAAATCAGCAGCTTCATAGTCGTAAACAGCAGCAGCCAGCGGCGAAGGGGATGGTTAACCGAGGCAATGATGGTCCCCGCAAGCAGGAAGAAACTTGCAAAGCCAATTGCATACACCGTCCCCTTCCAAATAGCTGCTTTCGTGAAAGCGTTCAAATACAGCGCGAAACCATGGGACGTCCCCCCGAGCAGCGCGGCAAGAGCTGTGGCGACAAATCCAAAATTCCAGAGCTGTATCGAACGTTGGCGTTCTGTTTGATTTAGGCCGAAGAGGCGACCGGACAGCACTAAGATAACAAATGCAAGGAGGTAATCTGTTAGCATTGTGCTCCGTTCTGTAATTTGCATGATGCTTTGTACTGTTGAACGTTTAAGAATTTGAATTTCGACATTGTTTCGAATGCCTAACCCCTGAACTGAGTCAGGAGAACAGGTTTCGAGCTTCGGGCTTCGGATTTCCGGTTATCTTAGTTTCGAACGACTCGTTTACACCGCAGAGGTTCGTGATGGTTTATTTAAGGCGTGAAAACCTCCTCAGCCTCTTTTTGAAATTCTTTCAACAGCGAAACGCCGGGCTCCCTATTCAGTCGGTTGGCAAAGACTTCGACAAGAGATTGGAAGTACCAACGTTGTTTCACTTTCGGCCGACTAAAGTGTGACCACAGCTCTTCATCCATTTTAGCGTAATCGTCGCGGATGGACCGAATGTTATCGAGTTTGTCAGCAATCACGACCATCAAAACATCCTGTGAAGCAGTTTTGAGGGATTCGATAAACTGCCGCTTGCGATTCTCCCAAATGTCTTTCTTGTTGGGTTCTGATGCACCCTGAACCAATTTGGCCACCTGCTCGCCAAATTCGGTGCGTATTTGGTCTAGGGTTGCAGGTGTGTCCTCAACCGTATCGTGCAACACGCCGGCGACCACAATTTCCTCGCTACATCCACACTCGATCAGAATCTTTGCCACTCCGAGAGGATGGATGATGTACGGAATGTTGGTAGCTTTGCGAAATTGTCCTGAGTGGGCCTTGGCCGCAAATTCGATGGCTTTGAAAAGCATGTACTTGTCCCGTCTCCTCATTTGCTGAGGCAATGTAATGAGATTGTTTTCAAATATCAAGGACTTGGGCAGGCGTTTGGTGTTGTTCTTTGGAACGGGCCAGCAATAGACGGAGGAGATGGTGGCAGAACACTTTTACTGAAAAGGTGTTTACCTAACTCCTTTGTTTCTTTTAAGCACGAGTCAGGCAAATGTTGGTATCATCTGCAGTGCAACCCAATAGAAAAAGAAAATTGTTAAGAATATTGATTTAATCTTCACATGGCTAAGAAGAGTCAATTTGATAACCGATTAATGATATTAACAACGCAACATAATAACTTACAAACCTCCGATTCAGAAAGAAATATCCGACCGGAATAATTTGTTTTAGGATGTAATAGATATTTATAAGATTCTTCTCTTGCAATTTTCATCTTCTTGTTATAAATTAACCGGGTCAGGAAGTATTGGGTTTACGATGACCAGACCAATCGTTGTAATTTCTTGTCTGTTAATCACCATCTCATGCGGATCTAAGGGTACGCCCCCGAAGTACTTTACGCTTCCCCCCGGCGAACTTTCCAAACAAGTCGACCTTACAGCGCCAATAAGAGTGGATTCTGTTGATTTGTCACTGCTGGAGTGGGCGATATTCAGAGAAACAAATTATCAGCGCCGGAGACTCGGGTTAACGCCATTTAAATTTGAACTGCGATTGCGGCAGGCAGCCCTGTCACATACGCGAGAAATGGCAGAGTTAGGGTACTTTGATCACTTCTCTCCCATCTCAAGAAACAAGACCGTTAAGAAACGTCTGGAACAAGAGGGTATAGAGAAAGGTGTCGGTGGGGAGAATTTAGCCATTCATCCCATCAACAAGAGGCAGGAGATCGTGTTCAGACAGGTTGCGCCGTTGGAGTCCTCGCCAAAGTATGCCTGGCGCAATGCCGGAACCAACTACACCTACGAAGAGTTTGCTGAGGATTTGGTTAAGCGTTGGCTCAATAGTCCGCCTCATCGAAGAAACATAATAAATCGCAATTTCAAATATATGGGTGTGGCCTGCGTTCAACCAGAGTTACAGGAAAGCGAAGTTCTGTACGTCACCCAAAATTTTTCCTCCAAGAATTATTAAACTTCGTTCTTGCCTAACAAACATGCTTCCACACATCAGAGTAAGGGGGCTGACTCAATTATTGCTCCGGGTTCTGTCGAATTGAAATGACCGGACAATACAGACCTTTGAATTTGCGTTCCCACCACGTGTGGTGTGCCGCCTTTTTCTCCGGATTTGTAAAATGATACTCGTAAAACGACGCACGAATATAGCGAGGCGGTGCATCCGGAAACGGATTTTCCGCCAGCAAGTTCAGTACGGATTCCGAACTTTGTAGTATTCGTACCAGAAAATTGACGAACCAGGCATTCTGGTTGTAGCTCCGTAAAGCGGCGAACCACATTTGCCAGTCGAGGCGCGGTTGGTGCGGGGCCACCCAAAGGGGCGGTCGACTCAGATCCCCCGGCTTCCATTTGAATTCATACGGTAACCAGGTTTCTTGATCGTTGCTGCCCTCCACGATAATTTCGTTTCTCACGGTTGTCATGACCGCAAACAGGCCGTAGCTGTTCAACGTTCTCAGCGGACGAATCGAAGCCAGTAGTTTGTTAAAGGGCTGCGGCGGATTGCCCTGGAAGAAGCCGGTGTTGAAGATCTGCAAGCCGTATATGAAAAAAAGGGCCCAGGCGAGTATCGTCACTAGCCACCTCTTTGGTTGCACAAACCCCTTGGCAATTATGTCACGTTTTTGCTCTCCTGGAAGGCGTAGTTTTTGCTGGAGATGTCGGTTGAAAAATTGGTCATCGAGGAGCAAAAGCGAGAGATTGATGGTGAGCAAGTTGAAAAAGCAGTAGTTGCCTGTTAATATAATGAGTATTTGGAACCCGATAAGAATGCCGGCACTCCCATGTCGCCATTTTCGTGGACTGAAGATTAAAAAAGCCACGACTAATTCAATAACAAACATGATTGCCACAGAAACTTTCCCGAAAACTTCGGGCAATTGGTGTGCATACCATCCAATCCAGGTTGGCAGCGGTTGGGTTTCGTAATGAAAATTGAGGGCGGTCAAGTTGCGCCAGGTGGGATCGCCGCTCATCAGTTTCACCAGTCCTGATTGAAGCATCAGTTTGAACAGCAGCACGCGAAGCAGCCACAATGCTAACACGGACGGTTGGGATTTATTGGATAACCTTGGCCAGAGGCCCTTTGGTGCAAAGAATATAGCTAAAAAGCCCGTCTCCAAAAGCAGCACATCCCACTGAAAACTGAGAAAATTCTGACCGATCACCACAAGCGATAAGTAAAGAAGCCAAAGCAACAACAACGATAACCGGGGCAAGAACCCGACTATCAGCAGAATCGAGGACAGGACACCTCCGCCACAAAGCACGTCCAGAAAGGCATCGCTTGGATTGAACCAGAAAAGCGAAGGGACAAGCCAGTAGCGTTTCAGCCCGATCTGGCTTTTGACGGCATCCAGAAATCGCTGCGCCGGTAAGATGCCCTCACTGCCGATGAGGCCGTCTACTTGGCTCCAGAGCGACAGAAATGCGATTAAATAGATCATGCCGAGAAATCTCAGAAACAGCCAGCGTATGAGGCTGTATGAGACGTATTTGGGTTCAACCGCCGAACCATATCTTCTGAGTGCAGGACCTGCGTAATCGGAGATCAACCGCTTGAAATATTTACCACGAATTGCAGTCAAATCCATCTTTTACTTGTGTGCAGAAGTTAGAAGCAGAATTTATGAATTTGAGTTGCGCATTTCAAGCATTCCCGTTGTGCAATTTATTGGTTGATTTGCTGAACTTTTGGCCTTAAATTCATTCAACTCGTTAACAAACAATGGAATCATTCGTATGCGATATTTCAGAGTGGGTTATTTCGTGTCAGCATGGTTTGTTCTCGGCTGTTTTCAAAACAATGCGCCCGATCCGGAGATCGTTAGGCAAACGGTGGAGACGGTTCTGAGCAAGCAGGTAACGGCTTGGAATGATGGTGACCTGGAAGGCTTTATGGCCGGTTACTGGCATTCGGATTCTCTGAGATTTGTATCCGGTGGGAATGTTTCTTACGGCTGGCAGACATCCCTTGAACATTATGAGAGAGGTTACCCCGATAAAGCCGCGATGGGCACACTCCGGTTCGGGGAAACCGACATCGATGTGTTGTCGCAGGATGCGGCCCTGGTTTTTGGGAAATGGCTACTGACCAAGGAGAACGACCAGCCCTGGGGATATTTCACGTTGTTGTTTTGCAAAACCGATGAGGGCTGGCGAATTGTCCACGATCACACTTCATCGGCAAAGCTTGAGGAAGAAAATTAGGAGGTTAGAATGAAAAGAAGAATTTACGTCGCAGGTTTGGTTTCAAGTGTGCTGCTAATGCTTACATCTTGCAATCTAAGTATCAACAAGACCGTACGTGTGCGAGATGGAGAGACACGAAACAGCGGCATCAACACCGTGAACGGAGGCATCATTATTGGCGACAACTGCGAGGTCCGGGGAGATTGCCATTCCGTCAACGGTAAGATAGACGTGGGCCGCAATTCCAAAGTGGAGGAGCTGCAAACAGTCAACGGCGGCATCCGCATCGATGAAGGCTCCATGGTCTACGGCAGTCTCGAGTCCGTCAACGGATCCGTCACCTGCGATGCGGGTGTGACGGTGGAAGACGAAATCAACACCATCAACGGGAAAATCAGACTGTACAACACCCGAGTCGAGGAAAACATCACGACCATTAACGGTGACATCTCACTAAAAGAAAAGTCCGTGGTTGTCGGAGACATCATCATCAAAGACAGCAAAGGCACATCCGGGGACCGCCGTCGTTTGAGAATCACCCTGGAGGGCGAGTCTGTGGTTGAAGGCGACATCATGGTGAAGGAAGCGGACATCGACGTCGAGGTCATTCTTTCGGGTGATAGCAAGGTTATGGGACGCATCGAAAACGCCGAGGTCATCGAGGAAGAGACGAATTCTGGGACGGAGGACGGGATTTGATGGGGGTGAACTGCAAGTGCTTCTCAACTTGATCGATTAGGTCGGACAAAATCACCGACGAAAACCAATTTTCCTGTGATGTAGCTTTGACTTCTCCAATATCCGAAACTAGAGAGTTTTATTGTTTTTTGGATGAACAAGAATGTCAGACTGGTTGTTTAGGCCAATCATTTCCAGGAAAGTTATTTGAAGCAGACGACTCATACAACATTCGAATCGATTGAGAGAATCCTAGATACACCACCGCGAATAGCTTCATTCATCGTCGGGGGAACAGCGTTGGCGTATTTGGTAGGTTGGCTTTACGCAAAAGCCTATTTTGAAGTGTTTGGCGCGACTTGGCTTCTGACGCAGTTAACGACCCGCTCCTTATTAGGCCATAGTCTAGCCCCTATCGCGCTCTCTTTTTGTTTCTTTGTTATCTGGTAACGCTCGATTTGGAAGAAAAAGAACAATCCATCGTATGGATGAGGGCAATGGTAAGATATGGTAAAGTCATAATACTATTTTTTATTTTACTTCAGATTATATTTGAGTCGCTTAAGCATAGAACAGCATACATTATTCTTTCATATATTTTTGCAATCATAATGACACTTTACGCTGCATCTTCATTCGGTTTATTAGTAGTGGAAATGAGGAAACCGAAATTCAAGTGGAATTTGTCAACTACATATTTGACTTATGGTATTTTACTCCCAGGTTTTTACTTAGCTCCATCAAATATGGGTAAGGCATCAGGGTTTGCCCATATTAATCCCTCCAGCTCAAAGTTACCGATCGTTCTACTAAAAGATAGTAAAGAGAAGTATAGATTATTACAGCACAATGCGGTGAATGACACCTATTACATTTTTGAGCCTGAAAAAACACAGGATTATCCACGAATACATTTAGTAGATAAAAGCCAGATCAAATCAATCAAGAAAAAGAAAACAGGCACATAAGGACTCTTCTTCCCAGCAGGATGTTTTTCGATTTTGAAGCGCTTTCAAAGTCCTTGATTGGCTGCCGCTCAACCTTCTGAAATCATGACATCACTGAGCATGCTGGGAAGCGACAGAAAGAGATTTGCAAAGACCAAATGCTCACCGAACCAAACTCACCTGCCCCGAACGCTCAAAAGGCAACGTCACTTGTTTGAGAAGGGGGATGGAAGAACTCAAGTCGAGTTCGCCTTCAAAGTGATAATCCAAAGGACGGCTGTCTTTGAGCAGTTGGTAGGCCGACTGCCCGATTTGCAAGAAATTTAGGGAGATGGGAATGGAGATCAGACCTGCGTCATTGGCGGCAATTTCAGTATCGCGGTTAAGACTGCTTGTCACCCACTCTTTGTTGTTGATCTTAAGACCGTAGTCCATTTTTTGCAAAACAAAGGCAAATGTGTTGGGATTTTCAAGTTGAACGTTTAACGTCAAGTCGGTGCCTGTCAGGCCGAGGCTTTCAATGTTTAGAGACTCCACTCGCAGATTCGGAAGTTTCAACAATGGCAGCGACCCTGACTTGCTGACCGGAACTCTCTTTCGGCCTAATAACGGCAAGTCAAATGACAGGCCGCACCGCAGCTCATATTGGGTGCTGTCCCGGTTCTTCAGGCTCTTAAACGTCTGATAGACGTCCGAGAAATTAAATGTCACTGGAATTTCGACGGTGCTTTCGCTTTCGGACAAGATTTCCAACCCGTGTTCCTGATTGCCTGTGACAAACGACTGCTCGTTCAGGAGAAAATCGTAATCGAGTCCGGCCAATTTAATGGCAAGCGGATTCGGGTTGGTGATCTTTAAATCAAAGAGCAGCGTGATGGACTCGAAAGAAAGTTTGTGCAACTTAGGATTGCCGAAGGAAACTGTCGGCTTTTTAAAGGTGTTTTTAACCATTTCGCCGACGGAGCCGCATGCAATCACCAGGTTGATGAGGCCTAATAAAAACAAATGGGGTATCAGCCAGGATTTGGACACTTCCTTCCTCCTCTCCGTGAGCTAAAACGGGAACCGATTTTCACTTAAACTGTTGCAGAAAACTCTTCACCGCGTTGTTGAATTCCGATGGCTGTTCCAAATTCGAGATATGACCGGCGTTTGGAATCACCTGCAACTCAGAGTTTTTGATTTTGTTGTGTAAATTCTCTGCGGCTTCAACGGGTGTAAGTTCGTCTTCCGCGCCAACCAGGATGAGGGTCGGGCATGCGATGTCTTTTAAAGTTGGGTTGGAATCGTCGCGCAGGGCCATGCCGAGCGAGCTGTTGGAGATTCCGGCGATGGACGACGAAGACATCATTTTTTTCACTTTTTGGACAACCGAATCGTTTTTCAACATCGTTGTTTTGCCAAGCAGCTTCGGGGTCATTTGTTCGGCGATGACGAGCGGCCCTTTTTGAATCGCCAGGTCGGCCATGGCTTTGCGGTTCTTCTTGCCGTCCTCGCTATCCGCCTCCGCTCGTGTGTCAGCCAAAATCAAACCTTTTACCATATCCGGCTGCTTTCGGTAAAGCGCAAAAGCAACATATCCGCCCATGGAAAGGCCACCGAGAATCACTTCGTCCAGCGAAAGAGTCTTGAGAAGTTGGAGGATGTCGTCCGCCAGTAAATCCATGGTGTAAGGATCGTCCGTGGCACCGCTTTTACCAAACCCTCTGAAGTCAGGTGTAATAATCTGAAATTCGTTGGATAGCTCCTGAACTTGCGGCTCCCACATGGTCCGATTTAATGGAAACGCATGGAGAAGAACCACGGGCGTACCGAGCCCATCGATTTGATAGAATAAATCAATTCCGTTTACTTTGTCTTTCATAGGCAATCCTCATTCTCGAACTTGAAGTACAATTTTACCGAAATTCTTATTGGCTTCCATGTAGACATGAGCCTCAGCAGCTTGCTCCAGTGAAAACGTCCGGTCGATGACAGGCTTGATTTTGCCAGACGCTAACGATGGCAGAGCGCATTCTTTGAAAGTCTGTGTCAGCGCTATTTTTTCCTCAAACGCTCTTGCACGCAAAACCGTTCCAATGATTCGAAGACGTTTTGTCAACACCTGCGCGAGATTTGCACCCGTGTTTGCACCGCTCAAAAGCCCGACCAAGACCATGCGTCCCTTGGTGGTCAGACAAGTCAGGTTCTTTTCCCAATACGACGCTCCAACCACGTCGAGGATGCCATGCACGCCCTGTCCTTGAGTTTCTTTCAAGATAATTTCCTGGAAATCCTGCGTTTTATAGTTGATGGCAACGTCCAATCCGAGCTCTGCCGCTCTTTGAAGTTTGTCATCGGAGCCGGCGGTGCCAAAAACGGTAGCGCCTGCAGTTTTGGCTAATTGCAGGGCGGCGGTGCCAACCCCGCTGCCAACCGCGTGAATCAACAAGCGTTCGCCAAATCTGAGATCAAGTTGGGCAAACAAAGCGTCATATGCGGTTAGAAAGACTTCCGGAATGGCCGCTGCTTCTTCGTGGGTTAAGTTATCAGGAATGGGCAGTACCATTCTTTCGGGTGTGACGATTTTTTCAGCGTACCCTTCTCCCGGGAGCAAACCCATCACACGGTCACCGACTTTGGCCTCTTCGACCTTTTCTCCAATCGCCTCTACTTCACCGGCAAACTCAAGTCCCGGAACATCCGGTCTGACACCTTGCGGGGGAGGATAGCGCCCCATTCTTTGCAGCACATCCGCTCGATTGAGTGCGGTTGCGTGCACCCGAACTAGAATGTGATCGGCGGCCGGTTCAGGCTCCGCAATGTCCTGCAGTTGCAGAACGCTTGGATCGCCCGGTTTTGTAATGACAATGGCTCGCATTGGCTTCCTTGTTGTAAATACGCTTTTTTGAATAGATTGGCTGAACGAAAACTCGTTAGTGCACGTCATTCCGGTAGTGTTTTGTGCCGGAATCTTCCGGAATTAGGCAGGAGATTCCCGAATAAGAGATCTCGAATGACAGCAACAGCCCGTTTTCGTTCAGCCAATCTAGTATTACCGCGAAACTTTTCAATTATAGCCAAAGTTTGAGCTTGAACTTTGCAGGTTTTGGAAACCTGCAAAGTCACATTTCTGCTTGAAACAAGCTACTGTGGAAAAAACTTTCGGTGTGGTACTAGATAGTCGCGTCTTTGTTTTTCTCGTTTTTGAATTCCTGACTGAGCTTTGCCCCAAGCTCCCGAACCACCTCAATAAACAAATCAACGTCGCTCTCCGTCGTACGCCAGTTTACGATTGCCGGACGCAGGGCAACTTGATTTTTGTAAAGCGTGGTGCCTGCATACACGCGCCCGTCTTTGAGGATGGCCTCTCCCAATCGCCTGTTTAATTGATCCAGGTCACCGTCGGAAAAACCGCCCGGGTTGTACCGAAAGCAGACGATATTAAGCGGCACATGAGCCAGCCGTTCAAGGTCCGGGGCCTCGTCCACAAGCTGAGCCATTCGTTGAGCGAGCATCAAATGCTGCTCTACCATGGTGCGGTATCCCTGACGTCCGTAAGCACACAAGGTGGCCCAGACAGCCAGGGATCGTGCTCTCCTCGAACTTTCCGGCCCAAGAGACCCCATATTGGGATGGGGGTCGTCGGGATCAGGGAGATAGGCCGCCGTGTACGCAAAAGCTCGACCGAGGACGGCAGGGTCACTGACAAACCCGAATCCGCAGTCATACGGAACGTTGAGCCACTTGTGACCATCCACGGTCACGGAATGTGCGCGCTCGACTCCTTCCGTGAGATGTGCGGTTCGTGGACTGACTCGCGCGAATAAACCGAACGCTCCGTCAACATGAAGCCAGGCGCCGTATTTCTCTGCCAGATCCGCCAGTGGTCCGATTGGGTCAAACTCACCTGCATTCACCTCTCCGGCATTACCGATAATCATCGCAGAGGAGCCATCGAGTCGGCTTAGCGCGGCTTCCATGCCTTTCAGGTCAAGTCGACCGGATGTATCCGCGCTAAAGGTCTGCACGGCCGAGCGCCCGATGCCGAGCATGGCCAGGGCTTTGATGGCGCTGGCGTGGATGTAGCCGCTTGTGAGCACCGGGATTTTCGGCAAGCCGGCTAAGCCTTGTTCCGCCACATTGGTACCGTGCTGTTCTCCCCACCATTGTCGGGCAGCAGCCAGACCGACGAAGTTGGCCATGGTTGCGCCTGTCGTCATGATGCCCGCCCATGAAGCGGAAAGACGGAACAGATCTCGAAGCCAGGATAAACTCACCAATTCGAGTTGGACGGCGAGGGGTGACGCAACCCAGGCGTAAGCCATTTGGTCGAGCAAAGATGTAATCCAGTCTGCACCGAGGGCCGCCGGAGTCGTCCCTCCCACCACGAAATGAAAGAAATTAGGACCGGCAGAATGCACAGCCGCATCCAATCCTTTCTCAATCAGAGAGCGAAGCGTCGATGCCGCACCGCCACCTTCTTCGGGCAGAGAAGCGTTAAAAGCAGCTGCAGCTTCCTCAGCTTTCTGGGACCTGACGGGACGATTGTCGAGATTTCTCAGATAATCGGTGGCCTGCTTCACCACGTATTCCAAAACTTCGGCCAGCTCATTCCGATGGGGCAGTGATGTATTCGTTGAATCCATAGACGAGGTGCGTATTTTTGGACCTGCCAAATTTTGTTTAATGTGGAAACGGTCTTGTTAGAAACTCAATTGTAATGTAAGAATGGCCATTTTAATGAGTCTGTCATTTCGAGCTTTGATGACTGTCGTCATTTTTATTAGTAAGGAAAGCTTAGCTAAAAAGGAGGAGATTGCTTCGACTCGCAGAGAAGCGCGAGTCTCGCAATGACATGGTATGGCCTGTCACTGCGAGGCGCTTTTTGCCGAAGCAGTCCCCGTCCAACCAGCACCTTTCCTTAGAAGCGCAGCGAAAAACCTTTTCGGAGATGAGTTCACTTGAATTTGAAAGGTTGTGCCGTTAACTTGGAATTGAGTTATTCACAAATAGCTCTTTTTGGCTCAAAGTCATGAATTGTCATGCCCGCGGAGGCGGGCATCCAGAAACGTGCATAAGTCGCTGATTATAATGGTTTCCCGCCTTCGCCTTCGCGGGAATGACCATCTTGGCACTTTTCTTGAATAATTCAGATTAAAGAGCTTCCTTCCTACGGTCTGAATGACAGACCTGCTTCAGACGGCAAATCTTCAGGCTCAATTCAATTTCGCTTGCAATTTCATCAGGGCGATTCGTGCGGGTGCATATTCGGGTCGCAATTGCAGCGCCTTTATGTATTCCTCCATCGCAAGCGGCCACAGCCCTTTCAACTCGTAAACCTTGCCCAGATTGCAATAAGCGAATTCGGGGGTTTCATATCGTTTTGCTCGTTTCGCTCTTTCGAACCAGGGGATCGCCTCATCAAACTCGCCTAATTGCAAATAGTACGCACCGATGTCATTGTAGGGATTCCCAAAATCCGGATCGACTGAAATGGCTTTGTGGCATTCTTCGATGGCCTCTTTTAGTTTGCCCATGAAACTGTAAGTCCAGCCCAAAAATGTGTGTGCTTCCGCCGTGGGTTCGATTTCGAGCGACTTTTTATACAAAATCACCGCACGCTGAAATTGCCCCTCCATTTGTAGTTGATAGGCCTTTTTGAAATATTTCATGGCTTCGGGACTTATGTGGTAATTTGGAAACATGTTCTCCGAAGTTTTATGTTCTTAACAATTAAATCGTTGCACAATGAACAAAGATCTAAAAAACAAAATGATTAAAGAAACAATT
>JAABYK010000661.1:0-11265 GCA_011775825.1 Candidatus Zhuqueibacterota bacterium
ACGTTCCCCGCTCAATGTCCGTAACGTCCACGAGCATGGCCGTTTCTTTGGTTGCCCCCACGCGAGTTGCCGTCGGTTCGGTGAAGAAAATCAGCGTCGTAAGCGCCGCTCCTGCAATCAGGATGATGCCACAGATGAGAAGGGTCTTTTTCCAATCCATATTTTTATCTGATTTTATTGACTTTTTCGTGAATAGTCCAGGCTGTTAACCAAAATCTGTGAAAATGCGTACTACAAACCTACAACATTGTGTTTTTTTAGCAAAGCTTTTTAAGCCACGGATTGACACGGATGAAACACGGATAGTTGCTTTATTGTGCCTGGGCATGTTCTCTCACAAAAGGATTTTCATCATTTACACATTGATGAATTTCGACCCTTTCCCAACGCTCTACACCGTTCGTGTAGTATTGTTAAGAAATCGGTGTCAATCAGTGTGAATCCGTGGCTAACTTCAAATGTATTCTGTTACAACAAACCAAAACGCGTAACTCCGGAATCGGTTTGAAACTTGGTCATTGGATTTTGGCATTTATTCGACATTTGCTCCTTTGGAATTGGGCATTTGCGGCTCTGCCGCGCTGTGTGTATCCGTGGCTTATATTTCTAGAATAACATCAATATAGTAGACTAATTGACAATTTCTCAGAGAAAGTCTCTGAGATTTTAGTTTAAAATAGGCTTTGCCGCCAACCAGCGACAAAGAACGAACAATAGATACCCATTGGCAAAATATGAAAATTTAAAATATTTTTGGCTAGGATTTTAGAATATATTTTCAAACTTACGATTCTTCTTCCGCCTCCGTTCCCGTTTCGAATCCGCCGGCCATAGCGCGATACAGGGCAATCCGAAATTCCAGCAGCACCAGCCTCGCCGACAGCCGATCGCGGCGGAGCTGCTGTTCGTCGGTGAGCGCCGTGAGCACATCGATGTAATCACTCACCCCGTTGAAATATTCGATGCGCAACTGTTCATAAGATTGCCGGGCAAATCCCACCTGCTGCTCCAGACTGCGGATGCGTTCGAGCTGCTTCTTTTCCTGAATCAACGCATCCTCAACCTCCTGAAATGAGAGGAGGATGGTCTGGCCGTATTCGTAAAGTCGCTGTTGTTTCACGGATTTCGTTCGGTCCACTTCGGCGCCGCGTTCTCCGGCATCGAGTAGCGGTGCAAGCAAGCTGCCGACAAAGGAGCCGGCAAAGTCCTGGAACAGATTGCCAGCACTCTCACCCCTGGTTGAGGCTGAGGCCGTCAACGTCAACCTGGGGTATTGGTTGCTGATCGCCGAGGCCAGGTCTCTGTCGGCCGCCTGCAATTGGCTGTAGGCTCGTTGCACGTCAGGGCGGCGGCGAACCAGTTCCATCGGAATACCCATAGCAGGCAGAGGAGGCAGTTCCGGCAAGTCTTTGTGCACGATTTCGATTTTTTCTTGTGGAGGACGCCCCAGCAACACAACCAACTGATGCTGCAAAACCTGAATTCTGGACTCCGCGGCAATCTTCTGCTCGCGGGTGGCCTCGAGCAACTGTCGCTGCCGCAGAATATCCACACTACGGATCTGTCCGGTGCCAAAGCGGGCCTCGATCAGGTTCAGCACATTCTCGTTGGTTTCAATCTGTTCTTCGACCAGTTCCAATTGATTTTGTGCCTCGATCAACTGATACCAGGTGCGGACGACCTCCGCCGAGAGCGACAGCGCTGCGGTCTGATAATCGGCAAAGGTGGCCCGTTCCCGATAGCGCTCTGCTTCGATGCGGGAGCGGATGCGTCCCCACAGGTCGATCTCGTATTGAGACGTGAGTCCAAGCTCCAGCCGCTCGGTGTCGTCAAACTCCGGGCGGCGGAGTTCCCCTTCGAAGATCGCATTTAGATCGGGAAACAAAGAGGACGATTCCCGGTCCACAATCGCTTGCGCTTCCCGCAGCCGCTGCCAGGCCGTCGCCAGATTGAAGTTGGACTGCAGAGCGGAATCGACCAGCGCATTCATCGTGGTATCGCCAAAAACCGTCCACCAGCGGTCGGGCAGGGCTTCAGTACCGGAATCGGAGAAGGCTTGCGGGGGAGCCAATGGCAGGGTGGCTTTCTTTGTTTTCGGGGAACAATTGATAAGCATAGAAATCCCCAAAACAAAGGTCAATATACAATTTCGTGTGGACTCTCTGCCGTCCTGCATGACTCCCTTAGGGTACCTTAACAGTCAAATTAGATTTATAATCCATACATTATAAGAATATATCGTATCAGAGTCAAATATGCTACCATAGAAGTGTCTGAATTGAAATTCGCTCAATCTGAATTCAAAACAGCCTGCGATATGCAGCCACGGGCACGCAGCCCCGAGTCAAAATAACTCGTTTCAGAACGTATTCATCCATCTGCTTGAGGGGAGCAACATTATTGGCACGAAGCATGGTCTCGTTTGTACCGAAGTCGCGATGAATTCACCCTTAAACATCTGCCCCCTTATTTGGTCATGCCCTCGCATTGCCAACCTAATCGCTGTGCAGGTGTCTAATAAAAGGTGTCGAGACCAACACGAGGCCATGAATGAACCAGTCTTTCCCGAAAAGAATTCGGCATCCAAACGGCGCCAGGTTATTCTCGCGCATACATCAGACTACACACCTTAATCATGGAGGCAGCATTAGCATGAATTACATGAAATCAAACATTTGTTTTACCGGTTTCCTTGCAGTTCTCTTTATTTTCGCTGAATTTGCGGAAAGTGTTGCTAGGCAACGGATGAACCCAACCTATGATATTAACTCTCTTGCCTTAAGTTGGGAACAGTACAAATTATCTAACGCCCTCCGGGTTGTCCTGCAGGCTGATTTAGACCAGCGGGAAGTGTCTATCGAATTTTGGATCCACGCGGGCACCCGAAACGAAACACAGGGCAAATATGGATTGGCTCATTTCTTCGAACATGCGACCCCTTATGGTTTACGCGAGGATAGGGAAAGTCGCTCTTTACTGAGATCACATATGACGAAGAGTAACGCTCAAACAAGGAAAGATTATACGCGCTATTATATCCAAGTTATACCTGAAGGGTTGGAACTAGGTCTGAAATACGCTGCCGACAGATTGAAAGCCGACACATCTGCCATTACGAATAAAAGCATCGAGAAACACAGGGAAAAAGTGCTGGCTGAAATAGAGCGAAACTCACGTAATCCCCTTTGGGGAGCCAAGGCGACATCCGCTAGGGAGGCCGGTACTTTTGGGAAGGCCCATCCTTACGGCCACAGTGCTTACGACACGCGACTGGAAAATAACAACTTTACGGCACAGGATGTGAAGCAATGGTATGACGAATACGTTTTTGCAAGCAATACAATCCTGTTTGTAGTAGGTAATTTTGACTTAGAAGCAGCCAAAAGATTCATCGAAAGATACTTTGGACAGATTCACCAGAAAGACGAGCGAACAAGCTTCAACGCCGTTTCCGCGCAACATTCCTTTGAAAGCATCACCATCGAAACAGCTTCCGAGCATCATAATGTAAGTCTGACCTGGGCCATACCTGAATGGGATGTCACGGTCGATGCCGTGTGTAGACTTTTGGCCAGGATATTAGACAAACGACTGGCGTCCGACGATGCATTTCCCAGCTCAGTTATTGAAACAGAATCAAGTTACTTATTGCGGATGTACGAATTGGCTGGTCAATTTGGTGTCCTGGCAAATTTTTCGTCGCTTGATGATAGCACAGTGATAGAAAACGGCTTACAAAAAAATATAGACCGCATTATCCGTCTTGGGGTTTCAGAAGAAGAGCTCGCACAGGCTCGACAGCGAGAAATTACAGTTAATCCGGGAAATGCTCAAGAGATTAGGCTTTATCGGCAGCAGAACCGAGCTGCTGGGAGAAGGGCTCTTGTTTACCGGAAACCCCGATTATTATATGACAAGGCTGCGGAAACAGTCGGAATTGACCACCGCGGATATTCAGAATGCAGCAAAAAAATGGCTAGATAAGAAAGCGTTTCGTTTACTAACAGTCTCAATCAGTGAAGAAAATCGACAATGACAACACAACTCACAGCTCCTATGCTCCCTCACCACAGGGCCGTCTCCTGCACAGCGGCCCGCTGTATGCTCAGATTGCCTCAGCATGGCGATAGAGTTCACTCGGGGGGACGAGGACCGCAGCTTGCCGGAAAGGCTGTACAGTTTGGATAGAGGGCTGCTTCCAGCCCGAAGACCTTCATTATGTAATGAGTTATACAAACCGACTAACATGATTTTGTCCAAAATTATTTTGTCCTCAAAGTTGAAATATCTGGTTCATATGGAACGCTATTCCTCACGTCTCGATCCACTCCAAAATCCGCTGTTCANNTCTGTTCGTATAGAAAACTATTCCTCAGGTCTCAATCCACTCCAAAATCCGCTGTTCAAACTCTTTGACGAGTTTCTTCGCTTTCGCTTCGTTTTGAGCATCCGCGAGAACATGATAAAACGCCTTTTCCCGATCCGGCAGCACCAGCACCCAGGCATCGTTCTGGAAAATTTTCACGCCGTCGATCAGCTCTCGGTTCATGTCTTCCGAGTATTTGTCCAATTGGCGCATGACTTTGCCTTTTGCTTCCCACGGACAGGGAACCTGACCTTCGACGTAAGCACGCTTTGGGGTGTCGAGATTTAACGCCCGCAACGTCAGGCCGGCTTTCGACAGGAGTTCCAATATTTTCACCACGCCGTACATGCCATCGAAGGCAAAATGAAACTCCGGGAAGATGAATCCGCCTTTGGTATCGAGCGCAAACTGAACCTCCGAATCTTCGGTTGCCTGGATCAAAGAGCCGGGATCATCCGGCGTGCAAATTAATTCGATGTTGTGTTCTTTCGCAAGCGTGTCTAATTGGCTCGGTCCACACACCGGCGCTGCCATTTTTGCGGGACGGTCGGTTTTCAGGAAGAGTTTGGTGATTAAGACAGCCAGCCGTTCACCGGAGATGATTTCGCCTTTTTCATCCACACAAAAGAGTTTTTCCGCGCCAGCATCAATCAGGAAGCCGATGTCGGCATTGGTCGATTTAACGATTTTCGAAAGTTGATTCAAGGCCAGTTGAAATCCGCGGGTTGTGCGGGTCAGTTTCTTGGGATCCAGAAATGCGTTCAGGGAGATGACGTCGCAATCGAGCGAGCCCAGGATGGAAGGAAACACCTGGGTTGCCGCGCCAAATGAGTAATCGATGACGATCTTCGGTTTGGCGGACTCGATGACGCGCGTGTCGATATGGTCGAGAAAATCCTGAACATAGGATTGGATGATGCGCACGGGATAGTCGATGTCTCCCACGTCGTCAAATTCGACCCGTTCAAAATCTTCCCGATGAAACAGACGTTCGACGGACTTGGTCGCGCCTGCCGGAAAATCTCTGCCATCTTCGGCAAAGAACAGAACATCCATGAGCATTTTTTCGTAGGGCGAGCGCCGGATATGTACCCCGCCGCGATCGCGAGTGGTGCGCAGGGTGTAGCGCACGATGGGAATCGGCATCACCTGCAGATTCTCAACGTGCACACCTGCGGACATCAATCCGGAAATAATCGCACGATAGATCATCCGGGCCGCCGGCGTTGCGTCCCGGCTGACCAAAACGTAGTTGTGTTTGCCTAACCAGGCCCCAAACGCCGCACCCAATTTGGCGCCAAATTCCGGTGAGACTTCGAAATTGGCCAAACCGGTGACGCGCGAGTTGGTGAACAATTCCCGTTGCCACTTGTCGCCCCAAACCAGACTCGCATTGACGATGGAGCCAAATTCGACTTCTTTGTGTGGCCAGATTTTGACGTTCGCGTTAATTCGAGACTCGGATCCGATGCTTGTCCGCTCACTGATGAACACATTTTCATCGACAAAAACCCGGTCGCCGATGGCCGAGTGACTTGCGACCACATTGTTGGTTAATTCGCAGTCCGCACCCACCATGACATTGTTCCAAATGATGACGTTTCGCAGAACGCTGTTCGGGCCGATTTCACAATCGTCCCCGATGACGCTGTTCTGTAGAATGGCCCCATTGCCGATTTTGCAATTTTCGCCTAGAATCACAGAGCCATCAAATTTTGCGCCTTTGCCGATCTTACAGTTCTTCCCGCGCCAAAGCCCGTCTTTGAATTGTCCGTCTATCTGCAACCGCAGGAGGTTTTCGAGTGCATCCCGATGCACTTGCTGATAGGTTCTCAAGTCGCCGATGTCTTTCCAGTAGCAGTCTGTGACAAAGCCGAACAGATCGCGCCTTTCCCGCAGTAATTTTGGAAAAAGATCTTTTGCAAAGTAATATTCTATGCCATCCGGAATGTGTTGTAACAGATCAGGCTCCATCACATAAATGCCCATATTGACCGTATCGCTAAAAATCTGACCCCAGGAAGGCTTTTCCAAAAATCGGGTTATGCGGTGATTCTTGTCTGTGATGGCGATGCCAAAAGGCGACGGATTCGTTTCTTGTGACAAAGCCAGGGTAATGAGTCCGCCCTGATCGTTGTGGGAATCAATGAAACTCAAGAGGTCGATATCGGTAATTGCATCCCCGGAGACCACAAGACAGGTATCGTCAATGAATTTTTCGGCAAGCTTAACCGCGCCTGCCGTGCCGAAATCTTCGCTTGCACGCACATATTCAATGTTCATCCCGAATTTTGTGCCATCGCCGAAATAGGCCTGAATTTCCTGAGGAAGATAGAAAAGCAGCAAAACGATGTCGGTGATTTCGTGCTTTTTCAGAAGCTGGATGGTATGTTCCAGAATGGGCCGATTCATGACCGGAACCATTGGCTTGGGGAGGTTGCAGGTCAGGGGTCGCAGCCGGGTGCCTAACCCCCCGGCCATGATGACAGCCTTCACTCCTATTCCTCGACTTGTCTCGGTCGCACGGTCTCCCCCGGTGATATTTCTTTGCCCGGATAATCCTCAGGTGTGAGTCCTGGCTGTAGAATGCAATTCTTGCCGACTCTGCAATTTGTTGGAATTTCGACGCCTTTGCCAACCACGACCAAACCTTCGGACAAATGATGCGGCTTTTCTCTATTCGGAATGTCAACCCTACCGTCGCCCAACACGGTATTTTCTCCTACGATGACATTTTTATCCAAAATGCTTTTGATGATTTCCGCACTGGCCATGATTTGGGAATCATGCATCACGACCGAATCCACTATACGTGCTCCCGGTCCCACAAACACACCCGGCGAAAGAATCGAATTTTCGACATATCCCATAATCCGGCAACCTGGTGAAATAATTGAATTAATTACGGAGCCTTTTGGTGAAACAAGTGTGGGCGATCGGTCGCCTAAACGTCCTTCTTCCGAGATGCGAGTGCGGACGTGCCACGCTTTCAGATCAAGTCCGGATTTGCTGTCCAACAAATCCATATTGGCCGACCAATAGGCGTTAATGGTGCCGACATCGCGCCAATATCCATCAAACGGATACGCGTAAACCCGGTCAAGCTCGATGGCTGCCGGGATAATATTTTTGCCAAAGTCATGCTCCTGGTGAATGCGCAGGGTTTCCAGCAAGTATTCCGTATTAAATACATAAATCCCCATGGAGGCCAAATTATTATGCGCCTTTTCCGGTTTTTCTTCCCATTCCACAATACGATTGTCATTGTTCGTGATGCCGACGCCAAAATGGACGGTTTCTTCCCAGGGAACCAGCATCATGCCAATGGTGAAATCCGCACGCTTAGTCCTGTGAAACTTGATCAATTCGGAATAGTCCATCCGGTAGATATGATCGCCCGAAAGAATCAAAATCTGTTCGGAGTCTCTGTTTTCGATAAAATCGATATTCTGGCGCACTGCATCGGCTGTGCCCTTATACCAATCCGACTCCTTTTCACCGGTGCGTGGAGGCAAAATTTTCGCACCTCTGGTGCGACCGATAAAATCCCACGGCTCTCCGGTGCCGATGTGCTGCATCAGGGATAAGGGTTTGTACTGTGTGAGCACGCCGACGTTGTCCATTCCGGAGTTCATAACGTTGCTAAGGGTGAAATCGATGATGCGGTAGACGCCGCCAAACGGGACCGCCGGTTTGGCTCGTGCGTAAGCCAGGATGTCCAAACGACTGCCAACGCCCCCTGCCAAAAGCATGACCAACGTCGAATTCATGAAATCGTTATCCCCGATTCGTAACGGTTCTCGTCAAAATCCGCTTCTTTCAGTGACGGGTAAACGATGCAGTTTCTTCCCAAACTCAGCTTCGGCGGAACATGCACATCACGACCAATCAAATTGATCCCGGTATTCAGTAAATTGGGATGGTTTTGGTTGGCGGTCAAGTCGTCTCCATGGCCGATCCGGCTGTCTTCACCGATGATGACGTCTACATCTGTTATGGTTTTGTCCACCACGCCGCCGCTTTTGACGACTGCATCATAAAAAAGAATCGAATCTTTGACCACGGCATGTTTCTCGATCTTCACCCCTGGAAAGAGAATGCTATTCAACACCTCGCCTTCGACTTCGCAGCCGTTATAGACTAGCGATGTCGTGATTTTGGCGTGTTCGCCGGCTTTCATCGGAGGTCGGTCACGGAGTTGGTCATGGTCGAGATTGGTGCGCACCTGCCAGGAATCCAGGTCAATCTTTGGATTTTCCTGAAGCAAATGCATGTTTGTTTGCCAGTATTCATCGATGGTGCGCGTGTAGCCCCAGTAGTCATAGAATTTGTAACCGTAGACCCGGTATTTCCCCAACATTTTGGAAATAATATCGCGGCCGAATTCATGCGAGCTGGCCTTGCGAGCATTTTCATCTAAGAGGTCGTACAAAACCGCCGGCTTAAAAAGGTAGATGGTAAGACTGGCCCACGGATATCCGCTTTCAGCAGGCTTTTCTTTGTAGTCGATGACCGTTCCGCCCATATTGCCATCCTCATCATCGATGT
This sequence comes from Candidatus Zhuqueibacterota bacterium, assembly GCA_011775825.1. Taxonomy (GTDB): domain Bacteria; phylum Zhuqueibacterota; class Zhuqueibacteria; order Oceanimicrobiales; family Oceanimicrobiaceae; genus JAABYK01. Next base: position 8,915 of record JAABYK010000661.1, read on the forward strand.
CCGCCACGCCGAAGCGATTGCTTTCCTCAATTTCGATCGGGAAAAATGCGATGGTCAAATCTGCGTTTTTTTCGAGATGATAATTGAGCATGCGCCGATAGTCCATCTTATAAATATGATCCCCGGAAAGAATGAGCACGATTTCGGGAGCCTGTTCTTGAACGAAGTCCAGGTTTTGATACACGGCGTCGGCGGTGCCTTTGTACCAATCGCTGGCGGCATGTCCCGTAGATGGCGTCAGCATGAATGCACCGCGATCTCGGCCGACAAAATCCCACCACGCGCCCACACCAACATGGTTGAAGAGGGAAAGGGAACGGTATTGGCCAAGCACACCAACACGTTCGACTTCCGAGTGCATGAGGTTGCTGAGGGGAAAATCGATGACGCGGTACATACCGCCGAAGGGAACGGTTGATTTTGGACGTGTAAGAGTCAAGACGCTCAATTCGTCAACCCGACCTCCAGCGAGAATCAACGCTAAGACGTTCTTCATGCTTTCCTACCAAACTTCATTTCGATCAATCTGCCGACGATGAAAATTCCGATCCCGATCAGGGCGATTTTGAATTCAGCGGCTAAGTCGTCTTGGGAGAAACCGACGTAAATCCCGAAAAGCACCTGTACCAGACCGATTATTTGTAATCCTTTGCCGATATACCACATGGAATTCGTAAAGTTATGAGGATAAACATAATTATAGTGAATTTTGGAAAGAGAAGCAAGGGGAAAACATGGGAGGGTAGGAGGCTTAGTTTGGCGTGTGAAAGGTATAAGGGTGGGGCATTCCCTTATACCCTATTTCCCAATACCTTAGACCTGTAAAATAGAACCCGGTCGGCCCCATTCACCTTTTTCTTCGCGAAACTTGATGCTTTTATCGATTAAGAGCTGTCCATCTTCCGCAAGGGCGACGCGCACGCGTTCCAGAGGTCGGGGGGCGGGTCCTTCGAAATTGATGCCTTCTCGCGTAAAGCCACTACCGTGACACGGACATTTGAATTTGTTTTCCGCATCCAGCCAACGGGGCGTGCAGCCCAGATGCGTGCATTGGGCAAAGAGCGCATAAATGCCCTTCTCATTTCGGACGACCCACACGCGTTTTTCTTTGACCCATTTTGTACTCACGGCTCCCACAGGATAGCCTCCCGGGCGGCCCGCTTTAAATACCGGTGAGGGCTCGAACAGTACACGTGGAAACATGTAGCGAATGGAGCCGATGAGCATGCTCGCCACAAAGGAGAAAAACGCGACCCACCCGGCGCGGCTGAAAAAGTTTCGCCGACTCATCCAGAGAGAGCCTTTATCGTCCGCAGCCACTTTCTTCTTGGGGGAAAGTTTTTTTGCCTTTCGTTGTTCTTCAGATTTGGCTTCAGCCTTGGGTGATTTTGCAGCACCTTTGGCTTGAGCGCCCTTTTCGGTTTGCTCGGGACCTGATTTCTTTTCCGGCTTGTCTTGCCGGTATTCGGTTTTTTCTTCAGCCACGATCTTTCCTCCAACTTTTTATATGTTGAAAACGTATCTTCATAGCTTAAATACACAAAATAATATAAACTTTTGTCGCAAAAAGTCAAATGGTTTTCGGAATCCAAAAACTTTACTAAACTTTGAAAGTTTAGTAAAGTTTTACGTTTTGACGGCAACAATCACCGTCGAGTGTTGGCCTACCTCAAAGGAGTTGAGCCAGCGAAACCCCGCTTCTGCAAACGCCTGGTTGATTTCGGAAAACGTGTGTGTGTTGCCGCTTTTGGTATTTAAGAGCATGTTGAGCGCGAACTGAGTGGCAAATTGCGGTCCGGTACGGACTTCATTCGCGAAGAAGTCCTTGACCACGAGTCGGCCTTCCGGGTTCAGCGTCCGCCCGATCTTTTTGAAAATTTTGACGATGTCCTCAAGGCTCAAAATGTGAATGAAATTGGAGAGGAACGCCAGATCATATCCCGAACCGATATCGTCTTCAAAAGCATCGCCGGCGAGGGTTGAAATGCGCTCCTCGAAGCCAGCTTCCCGGATGCGCTGTTCAGCGATGGCAATCACCTCCGGTTGATCAAAGAGCCTCAGGTGCATCTGTCCGTTCTTCTTGGCAAATTCCATGGCATATGTACCGGGCCCGCCGCCGAGATCGAGCATGCTTTGCACACCTCTCAGATCCAGGCCCTCGACGACTTGATGTGCGCTGAGCTGACCGATGTTGGCCATGGCCAGCGTGAATTCGCGGGTTTGCTTTTCATTCTCATCCTTTGAGCCTGTGTCTCTTGGTAACGGCTGCCCGCTTCGAATCACCTTCTCCAATTGGGACCACTTCTCCCATAAATGGGATTGATGTCTCAGAGTGTCGCCGACAAAGTAGG
>JAABYK010000661.1:11301-17932 GCA_011775825.1 Candidatus Zhuqueibacterota bacterium
TTGCACAGCAATTCGGTGGCTCTGGCATTGGTTTTCAGCTCTTTTGCCAACTCCTTGCCCGACATCCTTTTGCCGTCGAGTTGCGTGAACAGATCCAAACGGTTTGCGGTCAGGACAATTTGAGCGGGCATGAAACTGCTGGTCAGACTCGTGATTTCGTGAATGGGTTGGAGTGTTTGCATGGTGCGATTCTCAAATACTGGTTATGTAGTTAATAATTAACATTTCTAAATTGTGAAGACGTTGTTTTGGCAAAGATCCGCCACTGATTCACACTGATGGAACACGGATTTGGGGGTTCAATTTTTTTGAGAAAACAATTCTCTTGCAACTGCTCGAAGGTGTTCTGCAAATTGCTTTCATCACAAACCAATCAAATATCCGTGAAAATCCGTGTGCATCCGTGGCTCAAACTTGAAGGCCTTTGGTTGCGGCTCCGCTGCGCTGTCAGTATCCGTGGGTAATTTTTTGACAAATTTATATTAGGTTGTGGGCGCAGCGGAAAGTTCGAATCACCGAATCGGTAACCAGTAACTCACTTTCAAGGCCAGAAAATTGTCGCCGTCGGCTGAAAGCCCGTTGAACAAGTCTCCCGGGCTGACGAGATCCCCGCGCCTTTCTGAGGAAAACCGATCCTGCTGCCAAACCAGGAAAAGCGTGCTCCCTCTTCGCCATTCCCAACGGAGCACAACGTTACTTCGGAAGGAGCGGACATTAAAATCGCCATTCCTGAGATCGAAGCTTGCCTCATCGTCGGTCACGGTCCTGGACCCATCTTCGTTCTCCGTAACGGTGGTGCCGTCGGAACCATATAAGCGCAATTGTCTGCTCCGTGGCGCCAAAAGCTCTCCGAAATCAAATCGACGGCCGCTGGCGGCAAATGGCTCGGCATAGACCTCCAGGCTCAGATCCGGAGTAATGGCGTAATTCAGTCTTATTTGAGAGGAAAATGTGCTGCGGTCAATGGCAGAAAAAATATATCTTTGGCCAAAGGTAATTTCCCGACCGTTTGTCTTTTCATCAAAGTATTGGCGTGTGTTTCGCTCTCGGGAATAGCCTGGGCTGAGCGACAGCTCCCACTGGTCGGCGGGCTTGAAGGAAAATTCGGCATCTGCGTCAAAGTCCCAACCGTCCAGATCGTCGTTTATGTAAGAAGCAAATATGCCCCAATTCACTTTGGAAGCCCGATTATTGCCAAGCTCCGCAAAAACGTGCCAGTCTGAAGCGGTACCCATCAATGGACCGCCTCGGGTTAGCTCCGAACTGAGTGCGTCCGGCCTGTAGTGAAAATGCAGCGTACTGCGCCAGAAATTCTTAAATGTGAAATTCAAAAAAACATCTAAAATTGAAAACTGACGGACGCCTTCGAAATTCCATTCATTAAACGTGGCAACTTCTAATGCGTATTCACGAAACAGGTTGCCTGGCTGGGTCTCCCGGTATTCTAGTTCGCCCCAGGCCCCAATTTCATCTGTGGAAAACAAGATGCCGGTATCATTGATCTCAAAATTGGGAGATTCCGCTGAGAACCCAACATCCCAAAGCCAGTGTTCACCGCTATTTTTTTCGAAATTAATCGAACCGGCATAGCCGAACAATGAGGTACGGGAAGAATCGAGTGACACATGCGTCGCATCCGGGCGTTGAAAATAGCGGGCGCTTGACCGTTGAACTCGAGTGATTGCAGCAGAATCGCCTTCCACATAAGAAAATCCCATATATCCGCTGATTTCATATTTCCCGCCCTGGAAACGCAAATTCCAATCCGAATTGCCAGCATAGGCTTGACGATTCAAGCGTGCCGCCAGGGGTTCACCGGAAGAGAGATCGCGCCGCATTCCCGTGAACATGAACCCAATTGTCGACTGTGACGCGCCAAACTCTTGCTGCACTCTTGTCGCGCCGAAGGCCGTCAGCGGTTCCACTTCGACGCTGGTTGTGGAATCGGTAACTTGATCGTAACTGCTGGCGTGCTCCCGTGCCGTCACCGCCGTCAGTGCGCCAATTGAGAGCCCGGATTGCAACCGACCGCTTAATTTCGCGGCGCTGAGGATGGTCGTGTTATCCGGAACATCCATAAAATCACCATTGGCCCTGCCATGCGGAGGCGCACCGATCCGGCGTGAATAAAAGAAGGTCGGACCGATGTTATCAAAAAGTTGACTTCCTTCCGTGAAGAAAGGCCGTCGTTCGGGGAAAAAGGTTTCGAAAGCGGTAAGATTAACCACGGCAGGATCCGCCTCCACCTGCGAAAAGTCAGGATTCACCGTGCCTTCCAGTGTCAGATTGGGTCCCAATCCCATTTTGAAATCCAAACCAACTCGTGAGCTCAATTCGCTGCCGTCAGTGAATGGATTATCGGGGTTGACATCGCTAAATGTGGCGCTGCTAGTCTGATACGGAAGCAGTTCGATCCGGCGCGAAGGCCGAATGCCTTCGATTCCGACAAGGTCGCCAAATCGAGATGCCCATCCTGTTTCGTCTTTGGGAACAAGGACCCAATAAAGGTCTTCATTGGTGTTTGGAATCCAGCGATTAATGTTGATACCCCAGACCTGCTTTTCCTTTTTGTTGAAACGAAGCTGGGAAAAAGGAATCTTCATTTCAGCGGTCCAACCATCTTCGCCGATGGATGATTTGGCCTCCCAGACCGGGTCAAATCGATAATCGCGATTATGCTCGCTATCTGAAGAATGGAAATAATCCACACGAACACCAGCCGCCGTTACGGCAAAACTGTAGGCCGTGCGTTGATCGTGATACGGATCCAGGGAAACAACCAGACGTTCTGAGTTACCCGCATTGTCTCGACGAGTCACAAAGGCATGAATTTCTTCAGGATTGGGATAGTTTAGCCGGGCACCAACGTATAACGCGCTTGCGTCATAAACGAACGCCACTTCCGTCGTGTGCATGGCAGGTTGGCCTTCATTCGGGTCCTTCTGTTTCAATCCTGAAACAAACTCGGCACGCTTCCAGACCTGGTCATCTAAAACGCCATCCACCTGCGGTGCATTTAGTTTGATTCGATGGGCTTGAGCAATTTTCTGGGAATGGTCTGCTTCATGATTCCCGGCCACTGCTTCCAAACAAAAGCTTCCGACAAGAAAGAAAATGAGACAGGCTTTAGCGCATGTCCCATCGTTGACAACGCTTTTGAGACGTTGCCCAGTGCCCTCTTCGATGTTGCCGCTCATAAAAACCTCGGAAAGTTAATTCACTGACGGATGTTCGGCTTTGATCTTTTTCAGCATCCGTTTTGCATTTTCGAATTCCGGATCAATTTCCAACGCTTTGTTGTAATAAGCGACGGATTCTTCAATCTGGCCTTTGTTCAAATAAAACTCACCGATGCTGTCGTAGAGATTCGCCACCTGCGGATGCAATTCCGCCGCGATTTTGAGCAAAGTCATGCCATAATCGGCCAGGCCGATCCTGGCCATTTGGTAAGCAATTCTGTTCAGATTGCGAGCGCTTGCGGCACCCCGTGGGTTCATTTCTGCCGCCTTCTTGATCAGGGTCTTTGCCTGCTGTTGATTGTCCTTCGTGAGGAGCCCTATCCCATAGTAAGCATTTGTCTCATCGGAATTTGGATAGAGCTCATAAGCTGTTTTAGCTGCCTGGAATCCTCTTGCTCCATCTCCCTGCACATACAACTGCTGCATCGCGGTCATAAAATGCTCTACAAAATTCGGATAAATTGAAGCACTCAAAAACACTGTTTTCAGCTTCTTACCAAGCGTTCCGAAGTCTGTGCTTGTACCTATGTCCAGATTCTTAATGTCTTCGGTCCAGACTTTGGCCCAAGCCTGATGCCAGTTGTTCACCAGCATCTCAAAATCTGACGTGAAGCGACGCGATTTCGAAATGTTGGAGTTGCTGGTGTACATCTCGATGTAATCGTTGAAAAACAGTGTGGCCCCTGTATCGTGATAAACCGGCAGGCGTTGCCAACCATATTTTTCGACAAGCTTTGACGCCATGAAGGAACCCACTTTTACAAAGGCCTCATCGCCGATGGGATGGCGACCGTTGCGAACATTTCGTAACGTTCCTTCGAAATCTGCTTCCAGGGCTTTTCGATTGACCTGATTGTTAAAGAACTCAAAGGCACTAGCTAATTCTTCTGCATCTTCGCTCCTCAGCACCTGGTTCTTGACATAATAACTCAGGCCGTAATCAAAGACATCTTTCATCCCACGATAGATCACGTCGTCGCGCTGGCTTCCCGTGTAAGCATTGATGTCCCAGGGTGCGTCGAGAATCAGTTGGTATAGCTTCTGGGTGTAAGGTCTCAAGTTCGTACCCTCAAGATTGCATGCCACTGCAATGGCAAAATTTTCTTTTGGATAGTAAACAAACCGGGTTCGGGTTTCGGCCTGAGCGCCTCCATGCAGGACTCGGAATCGGCCGTTCACAGGCGACACGGCCCAGCCTCGGCCGTAATTGGTAAAATAACCATCGTGCTGAGCCATAGAGGTCCACATCATATTCAAGGTCTCTTTGTTCAAGATCTTGCCGGGGACCATACCTTCGGCGAACTTCAACAAATCGCCAACCGTGGAGCGCGTCCCTCCTGCCGCAAACCGACTGCTGATGTCAACAAACTCCGAATTTTTGACCTCGCCATCAATGATTCGGTAGCCCCGAACCCGATTTGGAATGATGTCCACCGGGTTGTCCAGACGTGTGGCATCCATTCTGAGCGGGCCCCAAATGTGCTCATGCATGTATTCGCCGTAACTTTGTCCCGATGCCCCCTCGATGATTGCGCCCAACAGGTTGTACCCGTAGCTCGAATAGTTGTACTTGGTTCCCGGCTCGGCAACCAGGTCGAATTCCTCGAAAACCGCAATCGCCTCTCGGGTGTCTTTATGGTCTTTGAAATGCCCTTCCAAATCATAATTGCGATAGTGGCTGATACCGCCCAAATGTCCCAGGACCTGGCCAACCTTCACCGGCCATTGTTTTTTGGGGAAATAAGGCACGAAGGTCTGCACCTCAGCGTTCAAATCGATTTTGCCGTCTTCCACTAAATTCAGGATCGCCACAGCGGTCATCGGCTTGGTCACAGATGCCAGGCGGTAAGCAGACTCGGCTTTGGCGGGGCACTTATTCTCCAAATCTGCGTAGCCGAAGCCTGCGGTCCAAACGAAGTCATCTTTTATGAATCCAACTGATAGTCCCGGAATTCGGTCCGCCGCCATCTGCTCTTTGACGAACTCTTCAAAATTTTTGATGTCCTCGGCATATTGATCGCCATCTTGAGCTGCCAGAGGTAGGAAAAGAAAAATGAACAGAAAAACCAGATTGAGCGAAAAAATTCTGAATCTGTGCATAATGAGATCTCCTTTTCAGAACACATTCTTGCGGATGAAGTTAGCCTCGAGCTGCTTAATCCTATTCATACCGAAGTGCATTCACCGGGTTCGTGAGGGCGGCACGCACGGCTTGATAGCTCACCGTGATCAACGCAATCATCAACGCCAGAATCGTCGATAAAATAAACGTGCCAAATTGGCTGCTCATATTGATCCGATAAGCGAAATCTTGCAACCATTCGTTCATCGCGTAATAAGCAACCGGCCAGGCCACGAGGGTGGCGAAAATGACCAATTTTGAGAATTCCTTCGAAAGCAACAAAACCACACTCGACACGGACGCACCGAGCACTTTCCGCACGCCGATCTCCTTCGTGCGCTGCTCGGCAGTGTAGGAAGCCAGCCCAAACAATCCCAGGCAGGCGATGACTACGGCAAGCACCGAAAAGATGATAAAAATCTGGCCGAGCTTGTGTTCGTTGTCATAAAGTTCCTGATAGCGCTGATCCAGAAAATCGTATGTGAACGGAAAATTGGGACGGTATTCCTGCCAGACTCCCTCAAGAAAACTCAGCGTGGCCGCAATATCTTTGGACCGGACCGGACGAATTCTCACCGAAATCTGATTAAAGCTGCTCGGGTAGATGAGCAAAACGATTGGCGTAATGGGTTGATGCAGCGACTCGTAATGAAAATCCTCCACAACACCAATAATTTTACCCTTGCGGCTGCCGTAACCAAACGGTTTGCCAACAGCATCCCTGGGCGACTTCCACCCGATCTTGCGCACGGCTGTTTCGTTCAAGATAAACGCCTCGGTTGAATCGGTTGGAAAGTTCGTCGAAAAGTTTCGGCCGGCAGCGAGTTTGATGCCATAAGTGGGAATAAAGTCGTGATCAACGCGTACATTCGCGATCCGGAAGTTAATGGGCTGCTCCTGATCGCCGTCCAACGTGCGGGCGCCGGATGAATCCAGCAAGCGGCCAGACGGTACACGCTTCGAACCGGCAACGGCGACAATCTGCGCATGCTGAAGCAATCGACTCTTTAGGCCACTGTATCTTTCTATCATCTCGTCGCTTGCCGGCAAAACCACAATCTGTTCCTTATTCAGTCCCAGGTTTTTCGTGTTGCAGTACTCCAGTTGATTGTAAACCACACCCATGCTAATGATCAACACGATGGAGATGGCAAACTGAAACACCACCAATGCAGTCCGAAAATGGGACTTGTAACTTGAAGTCTGCGCGCCCTTCAAGACTTTGACTGGTTGGAAACCGGAAAGGTAGAGCGCGGGATAGCTGCCTGCA
>JAABYK010000661.1:17972-22828 GCA_011775825.1 Candidatus Zhuqueibacterota bacterium
GGGGAGCAGAAGCTCAACCGCAAAGATAGCCAAACCCAACGAAATAAATGCCAGAAATATGGACTCACCCAAAAACTGAGCAATCAGCTTCTTACGGTCGGCGCCAACCACTTTTCTCAGCCCGACCTCTTTGGCCCGATTGGCGGAACGCGCCGTGGCAAGATTCATGAAATTGACACAAGCGATGAGCAGAATAAACAAAGCAACGGATGAAAAAATATAGACATAGGTAATGTCTCCGTTGGCTTCAATTTCAGAATCGAGATGGGAGTGAAGATGAATGTCTGTGAGACGCTGAAGGTGCAGGATGTTGCGCTCACTCGGTCGTCGGGATGGCGGCTCACCCGTGTAACGTTGAATTGCGGCGCCGTAATGCTTGTCAATGAAATCAGGTAATTGCGACTGCAACCGTTGGTGATCATACGCTTCAGCCAGGAGAAGGTAGGTTGCGTAATTGTTGCTGCCCCAACTCTGAAACTCCGAATCGCCCCAAAGCATTTCCAGTCCTTTCATGGAACCCAGAAAATCAAAATGAAAATGGGAATTCCGGGGCGTTTTCTGCATCACGCCGGTTACTTTGAGATCGGCCTCACCCGCAAAGTTGATCACCTTGCCGAGAGGTTCTTTGTCGCCAAAATACTTTTGAGCCATTTCGTCTGTTAAGACCACGCCATTTGGATCGGCGAGCGCTGTTTTGGGATCGCCTTTGATGAACGGCAACGTGAACACCTCGAAGATTTCTGGATCGGCGAAATAGAAACGGCTTTCTTCAAAGTACTTATCTCCATAATTGACCAATGGACTTCCCACGCCTCGAATTCGTACGGCGTGGATGATATTGGAAAAATCGTTTTCGAGCAACGGAGCAATGGGCGGCGCCACGTGTCCCAAATGCAAACTCGTTGAGCCATCCGAGTTCAGCCACTCCCGCGTCACACGCACGATCCGGTCTGCATTTTCGTGATAGGTATCGTAACTCAGCTCATCTTGAACATACAACAAAATCAAAATGCAGCAGGTCATGCCGGTAGCCAGACCCAACACATTGATGATAGAATAGCCTTTGTATTTAACCAGATTCCGAAGTGCAATTTTGAGGTAACTTTTGAACATAATGCAACGTCTCCAAGCAATCATGGTATAGGCCAGGTACAGACCGAGGTGGTCTCAGCCTGCACCCGATTCCCTATACTTTCGACTCAATTACTCCTGTGATTAATTGGTGCCCAAATATTTGGCGAGCGTGCGATGCAAATACTCCCCTCTCAAGGCACTGTGAGTGGCGAGGATCTTGCCTTCGGGAGAAATCAGGAACGGACTTGGGATGCCGGTCACATTGACATTAAAGTCCGCAGCCAATTGGCTTTTCCAATTGTCCGGAACCACCGCATTCAACCACGGCATGTCCCAACGCTCCTCATGGAATGCCCGCACGTCTTCCTTCTCAGCGTCCATGGAGAGACTCAGGATGGTGAAATTCTGGTCTTTGTAAGTCTCGTAAGCCTCGTGCAGTTCCGGCATTTCTTTTATACACGGTCCGCACCAGGTCGCCCAGAAATCCACAAGATAGAATTTGCCTAACATGCTCTCATTCGAGACGGTTTTGGACTGATCGAGCAGTTGGACTTCAAAATCGGGGACGGGTTTGCCCCAGGCAATGCTCGCTTCCGGATCCAACCTGACCAGTTGATATTGCGGCACTTCGTCCGCATAATTGTTCTTTAGCACGGTGAACATACTGCGGTACGCATCCTCGTTGCCCTTAAGCAAATTCAAGAAGGACAGTTGAACAAGCCCTTCCCCCTGAATGGACTTGTCCGAATTTTGCTCGTAAACGCTTTTTGCAAATTCTTTCGCGCGTTCAAAATCCATCAGGGCAAGGCCTTCAACGGTTGGGCGAACCGAGGATCCCCACAATTGCGATTCGGGAGGTGCGGTCTCCAAAATCCTGGAATAGGTTTCGGCATCCGGTTGATAGCCGTAGTAGTAAAGTTTCGGATAGAGCACCGCGGCATATTCTCTAACCAGCGGCTGCTCAGACTGCATTTTCTTATCCAAGTAGGTTGTCACATCTGAGAAGTCATATGAAAAGCCCTGAGCATTGCCATTTTGTTTTTGATAGGACTTCTTGGCAGTTCTGTAATCTGCAACACCTTGTTCCATCTTTTGTTCGATTTCAAACATTTCGGCCAGGTGCTGGTGCGCATCATCGAAGGTCACGCTGGCAACATTTTCACCCTCGGGTCGTAACAGCTTTGACGGATCGAATACGATTCTGACTTTTTGACCGTCAACCACAAGCATGGATTTGTAGTCACCGCCGCCGTCGTGCTCAAAAAAATCGGACATGGTGCCATTTACACTACGACCGTCAACAATTCCAAGTAGTTGATAAGCCACCGTGTCCGCAGAGATGTCGGTTTCAAAAACGTAGGTGCCGTCTTCCTGTCGTTGCATAACGTCGGCCTCGTCCCACTTGAATTTGTTCCAGGTGCCGAGGATTTTTACTTCATCAAAGGAATCTTTATACTCATGAGCGGCCAACCTAATGTTCGTTTTGACATTCTCTTCAGGGGTTTCAATAATCAGAGGGATCCCAGCAACCTGATGATCGCTTGCCGTAACCCAAAGCCGGTAGGTTCCCGGTTCCGAAACTCCCAAAGAGAATTCTCCGTTTTCACCCACGGTTTTTGATAGAATGGGCTTTCGATATGACCCCTCAAACGATGACAGGTGAACCTCGGTCATGGTGGGAGGAGTACCGGTTGCACCCACGATTTGTCCTGACACGCCGGGGGTGTCGTCGGTTGCCTGCATCTGCGTTGTGCCCCAGATGAGGAGAATCCCCAGGACCGGCAACAAAAAAAGACCTAATCGTTTCATTTGATACCTCCTTAAGTTTGTTTGTGGTTAAATTCTCGCTATCCTACAATTTCTTGTTTGGCCTGATTGACTTAACTTTTTATGTCGAATTTTAGTCGCTTAAGCGTGTTAAAGTGGTTTCGCAAACTAAAAAATAAATCAATTCGCTACGCTTTTCATTTTTTCCTTTATCTTCTCCAACATTTGAATACCATTGGTATTGTCAGGGTTTAGCTCTATCGACTTCTTGTAATTTTCGATAGCGAGCTCATAATCACCCTTAATCATATAAGCTTCGCCTAAACTATCGTAAGGATTGAATGCCTCAGGATAGGCTTCGACATTGAGTTTGAAAATTTTGATCGCATCCGCGACCCGATCTATACCGAGGAGCTGGTATCCTAATCGGTTCAGTTCATTTTCTCGGAAGTCATACTTATCTTCTCCGTTTGTTTTTAGATCATGATACTGATTGATGGCGGCCTGTAGGTTCTTTTCCAATAGAGTCTTAAGCATCGTTTCTGCGATGGAAAGTTTGGGCAAGATGGCAGGTCTGTCATATAAGATGTTTACAATACCTTGACACATGTCATTTAATCTGGCAGAGCCGGTATTATTTAACAGGACGACAAGATGTTTGTCCTCAACAAATCGCGCAATCAAGGTATTGAAGCCATTGATGCCGCCCCCATGAGCTATAACTTTTACGCTATCTGAGGAGTTAGCTAATGGCATTTTATTAATCACCCAGCCGTAACCATAGCTCGCGGTTCCCAATGCAGGAACATGAGGTTTAAAGATTAACTGTCTATATTCTTGCGAAAGGAGTTTGTCTGTGTACAGTGCTTGATCCCATTTATATAGATTCCCAACGGTTGAATACATAGCGCCAGCGGCATAGGCGTTCCGCATGAAAAAGTACGGGTCTTTGACATATTCGGTCAGTTGCTTGACGTAGCCTGACGCCCTTTTTTCCAGAATTTCGCTCTGGTCATCTATATTGGTATTTTTCATACCTAAAGGGGCTAAAATTCTTTCCCGTAGCACTTCGGAAAATGGCTTCCCTGTGACCGCTTCAATGATTGCGCCCAAGAGATAATATCCGGAATTGTTGTACCTATACTTTGAACCCGGTTCAAATTCCAGGTCTCCACTGCAAAAGTTTTCAACAACATAATCTACGTCATAATGATTGCGAGTTGAATCTGACCAAAAACCGGGCAATCCTGTATAGCTGGGAATACCTGATGTATGGGTTAGGAGATGGTGAATCGTGACGCGGTCGCCTGCATCCTTGCGGTAGTTCGGCAGGTAGTCTGTTATCTTTGCATCTACACTGATCTCGCCTGCCTCAACCAACTGCATAATCAGCATTGCAGTAAATTGTTTGGTAATCGATCCGATTCTAAACTTAGTGTCGATATCATTGGGAATTTGCCATTCCATGTTAGCGTAACCGAATCCTTTCTTGTAGATGACTTTGCCTCTTTCAGCGATCAGTGCCGTTCCGTTGAACTGACCGTTGTTATAGCATTGAGTTAGGTATGTATCGATCTTACTTGCTTTATCATTAGCAAGGCAAACATTTCGACTTAAAGAAAGGAATAAAATTAAAAGTAATTTTACATGCAATGGTCGGTTTATTATTCTTTTCATTTTAACTCCGAATCCTAAGTTAGATCAGACTTTGATTATTTTACTCTGAGAGCTAGAGAAACGGAAATTCAATCCCTAACCCGGCGTAGCCGAACACAATAACTCTACTAAACTTGCAAAGTTCAGTAGAGTTATTGTTCAGCGGCCCTCATTTTTTCGCCCAACTTCTGCAACATTCTCTTGCCATTGGTATTGTCGGGATTCATCTGCAAAGATTTCTTGTAAAATTGTATCGCCAGCTCGTTTTGGCCGTTCTCCATGTAAGCCTCTGCCAGACTATCGTACACATTCCAGGAATCCGGATAGGCTTCCACGTTTAGCTTAAACACGGCAATGGC
>JAABYK010000149.1:0-6661 GCA_011775825.1 Candidatus Zhuqueibacterota bacterium
AGTGGCGCCACGCGTTCAACCATTTGCAAGACATCCTGGATGGCCTTGCTTTTTCCGATGATTTCCCGGAAAGCCGAGCCTCTGCTTAGCTGATTTTTCAAATATCTGTTTTCGAGTGTTAGGTTCTGCCTCTCGATGGCGCGTTCAACCGTGCTCAAGATTACCGATTTTTTGAAAGGCTTGGTAATGAAGTCGTAGGCGCCCTCCTTCATGGCTTCCACGGCTTTTTCAATGGTTCCGTATCCCGTGAGCAGAATCACTTCAATATGGACGTATTTCTTCTTGATCTCGCGCAACAAATAAAACCCGTCTCCGTCAGGCATGATGAGATCGGACAACACGATATCTATTGGACTTTTGGCGAGAATTTTCAGAGCTTCGTTTCCGGATCCGGCGGTCCTGGTTGTATAGCCATTCTTGCTAAGCGCTTTTTCCAGAGATGTGCAAACACTCTGTTCATCGTCGACAATTAGAATGGATTTTGTCTTCATTGGATTTCCTCATTATTATTGGTTTCAAGGGGAAGTTCTATGCGAAACGTCGTACCCCTTCCCACTTCACTACTACAACGAATTTGGCCGCCATGTTCGTGGACGACCTGCTGCGCTATGGCCAGCCCAAGACCGGTGCCAAAATCCTTTGTCGTGAAAAAAGGATCGAAAATCGAATCCACGTTTTCATCGGGAATTCCGTGTCCGCTATCTCGAATATTCACGATACCGTGCTGTTCCGTTTTCTCTGTCCATATCTTTAACTTGCCCCCATCAGGCATGGCCTCTATGGCATTTCGGATGATGTTAAGAAGGACTCTGCGGAATTGTGTCCGATCCATGTAGACTTCAAATTCCGGTTTTGAATCCTCATGTTCAAAGCGAATTTTTTTCTGTTTTAGTTCGCTTTCTAAAAATTCGGCAATTTCAACGATAACATCATTGAAGCTGCCTTTTATCAGCTTTGACTCCGGCAGTCTCGAAAATTGCAGATACTCATCGGTCAAAGACGTGACCCGATCAATTTCGCAAATCATTGAAGTTATGAGGGAGCTGATTTCTTCGGTATTCTCACATTCCAGACTCCGTATTTCATCTTCAAGCAACTCGGCATTTAAACTAATTGATGAAAGCGGATTTCGTATCTCGTGTGCGACCTTGGCCGCCATCTTGCCAATGACAGCGAGACGTTCAGACTGTAATATTTGTTCCTGCAACGTCTTCTGCTCTGTGATGTCACGCAGAATGCCGGTGAACATAACTTGGTCCCCCACGGAAAACTCACTCACCGACAAGTGCAGGGGAACGGTGGTGCCATCCTTGCGCAGACCAACAACTTCTCGACCGATACCAATTATATTCTTCTCCCCGGTGCTCAGATACCGGGCAATATAATCCTCGTGCTCTTCTCGATGTGGTGACGGCATCAGGATGCCGACGTTTTTGCCAAGCAACTCTTCGGCGGAATAGCCGAATATGCGTTCAACTGCGCTGTTCACGGATTCCATTATTCCGTGGTCATTGATAGTAATGATGCCATCCACTGCAGTTTCTAAAATGGCCCGGAGTCGACTTTCGCTATCTCGCAGCGACTCCACCATTTGCCGCTGTTCGGTGACATCAAGTCCGGAACTCAAGCAGCCAACAGGTTCCTTACTGTCATCACGGAGCAATGCGTTGTGCCAGGCAATAAACCTTACTTCACCGGATTTTGTCAGAATTGGATTCTCATAATATTCGAAAGGCGGCACGTCTCCGGTCATTAACCGATCGAAGACTTTCCTGATATTGTCTCGATGGGCTTTCGGAATGCAACGCTCGAACCAATTCTGCCCCAGCAATTCCCAGTCCTTGTATCCCAGAATCTCACAACCTTTTTGATTTATGTAGGTCACCTGACCGGTCTTATCCAGAGTGACAAATATGAGTCCAGCAAGTTCTAAGAATTTTTGGCTGAGTTTTTCCTTTAATGGCATAGACATGTAACTCGTTTGACCGTTTCTCTCAATTGAACAACATCTTCATCTCGATGATGCCTTCCGAGCTATGCAGCTCTTGTCGATACCCCATTTTCTTAAAAAGATGAAGCATGGGTTTGTTGTCCATCAGCACATCCGCAGTAAATCCCAGGAGACCTTGTTTCTTGGCGACATAAGTAATGTATGCAAGTAATTCCTGGCCAATTCCTCTGTCCTGATGGTCATCACGCACTGCGAACGCCACGTCTGCCATATGGGTTTTCTCATCGATGAAATACTGCGCCATGCCCACAACTTCCTCTTTTTCCTCGTGTTGGATGACCGCCAAGATTTCCATGCTCTTGGTGTAATCGATAACCACAAATTCTTGCAGCCGCTCATGGCCCATGTCCTGCCGCGTCGTAAAGAATCTGTGGTACAGGCTCTTGTCCGAAAGGGCATAGAAAAACTCCTTCAGCAAGGGCTCGTCGCTAATTTTTACCGGTCGAAAATGGATTTCCAATCCGGTCTTGGTCGTGCGATAAGCTTCCAAATGTTCCGGATATTCACCAGCCTTTCCAGGTATAAATGCCTGGTCTTTGTAAATCAAGTTGTGCTTTTTCGCTTCTTCGATCAACCGCGCTCTGAATTTCGGATGAGCAATGGCTATCAGCGCCATGGCCCGTTCACGAACGTTTTTTCCGTGCAGGTAAGCGATTCCGTACTCGGTCACAACGTAGTGAACATCGCCCCGGTTCAGAGTGACGCCGGCTCCCTGTTTAAGATGGGGGACAATTCTCGACACTTCATCATTCTTTGCTGTCGAGGGCAGGGTGAGAATTGACTTGCCGTGTTTGGCCAAAACGGCACCTCTCATGAAATCCGCCTGACCGCCGATGCCACTGTAGAACGTCTTACCGATAGATTCGGCCGTAGCTTGTCCCGTCAGGTCGACTTCCAGAGCCATGTTGATGGCCGTCATATTTTCGTTTTGTGCGATGATCAACGGGTTGTTTGTATAATCGATGCCTTTAAATTCGATGGCCGGATTGTTGTGAATGAAATTGTAAGTGTCTTTTGTTCCCATACAGAAGGCTGATACCGATTTGCCCCGACAGAGGGTTTTGTGCATGTTATCAATGACACCTTTTTGCATCAGTTCTGCCATGCCATCGGTAAGCAACTCGGAATGCACACCAAGATGTTTCTTGTCGGCAAAATTGGCCAAAATCGCATTTGGAATGCTGCCATAGCCGATCTGAATGGTGTCACCATTTTGCACAAGACGTGCGGCAAATTTGCCAATCTGCTGCGCAATCTGGCTGTCCGCATCGGGGAGATACTCCAGAAGTGCCTCATCGTGGGGAATGACAAAGTCTACGTCGTTCATGTGAAGCACCCCGTCTCCATGTACGCGGGGCATATTCGAATTGATCTGCGCGATCACCAACCTTGCATTTTGCGCGGCGATCTTGGTGATGTCTACACTGATGCCTAAGTTCAGGAATCCGTGACGGTCAGGCGGAGAGGTCTGAATGAGGGCCACATCCAATGGCATGTTCCCGCGCTGGATTAATTTCGGAATTTGCGATAAAAAGATGGGGGTGTAATCTGCCATTCCGGTATTGACGGCGTCTCTTGTATGCTGGCCCACAAAAAACGATGTGTGTCGGAAATTGTGCTTAAACTTTTCGTCGATGTAAGGCGCGACGCCCAATGTCCCAACATGCAACATTTCTGCATCGAAAAACGCCTTGGGATGCGACTCAACATAATTGATCAACGCGCGCACCAAGTATTGCGGTTCGCCGCACGCCGACGAGATGAATATTCTTGCCCCACGACGAATATGCTTGAAAATTTGCTCCTCGGAAACAAATTTCTCCGGATACGTGTCTTTGAATGCACGCCAATCGTCACCACGACTCGTATCCTGTTTCAAAACTGTTTGCTCAGCCAGGCTGCGGTTCATTACCACCTCTCACATCTTATANNCACCTTTTCGGTCACACTGCCTACCAGGAGGTGCTGAATCCCGGTCAATCCGTGTGTGGAAATGACAATGAGATTGCTGTCATGACTCTCGGCAAACTTCACGATATCTCGTGCCGCACGTCCCTCAATAACATGGCTCTCATGTTCAACCTTGGGTCCCTTTGTTTCCTGCATCAATTTGTCGAGAGCTTCTTCTGATTTAGCCTTGATATTTGGCACCAACTCGAAAACTGACGTTTTGCCTGACGCATAAAACGCCGGGTGAACCGATTCTTCCACCACATGTAAAAGTTGCAATTTGGCTTTATAAGCCGCCGCCACTTCCAGAGCGTGTGTCACAGCGATTTTGGAGTGTTCGGAAAAATCAACGGGTACCAGAATGTCTGTTATATCCTCCACCGGTATGGCCTCCTTTTGCTCTCGAACGGTCATCACCGGGCAAGAAGCCGTGCGAATCACTTCTTCGGCTACGCTGCCGAGAAACAAATGCTCCAACCCGCGCCGCCCATGGGTTCCCATGACAATCAGGTCGATGTCGTTGTCCTTTGCGTATTCAAGTATCACGGGGGCAGCGGCAATCCCACGATCCTGCACTTTTACAATGTCAAAATCCTCCGCATGATAGGATCGTATAATAGAATCCATCTGCTCAGTAGCGGTGTCTTTGAGCGTCTTGTGAATCTCGGCGACGTCCGGAATATGGTGCAAAGGGTTATGCGGGTCCTCGGCATGTAGTACAATTCCATGAAACATATGCAATTCAGCGTGATACTTTTTCGCCAAATCCAGCGCATGGGCAAGAGCTTGATTGGCACAGCGCGAAAAATCCGTCGGAAAGAGGATTTTCTTTAGTTTTTTCATCGTTCATTCTCCTTTCATTCAGCCTTATGTCTTACGCAAATGTTGTACCAGACCTTTACTGACATCAGATGCAATAATCAGATCCTTATCATGTTGATTTACATTAACTTAATCCACTAATTAAGGGCCGTTCATTATTGATTATAGGAATTTTCTTTCCTATAATCAAGAAAATTACGAATTTCATTCTCATTCTTGAGAATACACTTGGGGTGGTTGTGTGAACTAGGTGTTGCGATTATTTCTTAGGCAGAAATAAGAAGGCGCAACGGGCTCGAAGCTGCCCTTGGATTTTGTATTTGCGGTTCAAAAGAGTGTGAAAAGTCCAATTGGAGGGTGTTCAATAATTCAATATCGCAAAAAACAGCTACAAGATATTGAATATGCTACCAACTCTATGTCTATAGATATTGTATACATGGGTTCCGAAATCCCAATTATTGAACAGTCTCAATTGAGAAGTACCTTACCCCAGCAACCTTTGATGTCATTTTGGAAAAACGTTTTAATAAAAAGCACCTACGTCCCACTCAAAAAAGATGCCTTCGGAATGACAAGATCGAAGAATCCGAGTTTTCACACAGTCTATTCAATTTTGCAAACGAGACATTTGCGGTACGCCCTGAAGCGCCCCCTGGCCAATTCTCCTACCTGCTGCAGTGCTTCGGAAGTCCAGACCACCTTCATTTGCTCTTCCGGAAAACACGCCTCTTCTCAAGCTGCTTTTTTAACTCGTCTGTCCATGGTCCTTCCCCCCTCGGCATCCTATAACCCTCTTTTTACAGACTGCATAAACAGATCCGTATCTCTCATCGGAAATACTTAATTCTCTCATATCAAATTACGTCCTATTTTATTTTATGTCTATATACGAACCTCAATGTATAACTTTTCGAGACCGATACCAGCAATAAAGATACATCTATTGGCTGAGATTCGGAAAATCAAAGCCTGAAAATAGATTTTCAAGTGCCCCTTGGCCAACTCGAGCCCAAACTCCAGACTTGACACCTACCAAACCCCCACGCTTTACTTCTTTCTAACTAAATACGAACACCGTTGGAATAAAATCGCTTAGGTGTTTGATTTCATTATGTAAACATATTGTAAACTTTATTCTTGATTATCCAACATATTATTGTATATTGGCAGATATCTTTTCGAGATCAATGATGTGTGGGCCACGTTTCTTCGCAATATTTCCTCCTGGTGAAGGCTAATCATGAGAATCGGTTTTGACGCCACTTGTCTGCCTCCGTTTATTGCCGGAGCAGGCAGATACATTTGTGGTTTGGTATCTGGGCTTTCTGCTGAAGATCGTTCAAACGAATATTACATCATCTCAAAGAAGCAGGACCGCCACCTTTTTGCTGATTTACCGGAAAATTTCCATTTAATCGAAGTCCCGAACTTAAGTCGGCCGTTGCGGGTCGGATGGCAACTCTCTGCTCCACGAAGTTTGTCCACCAAACACAAGTTGGATGTCTGGCACGCACCGCACTATACTTTACCCAGAGGCATGCAAGGTATCTATTCGGTGGTCACATTTCACGATATGACCTTTTTCCTCTATCCACATTTTTATAACCCTGCAAAGCGGCTGTTTTTTCAAAGGATGATCAGGGACGCCACTAACCGGGCAGACGCAATCGTTGCAGTCTCTAAGACGACCGAAAACGATATTCGCCACCTGTTCGGCCAGTCTACTCATAAATTAACTCATGTGTATTCTGGGATAAATGGTCACTTTAAACCCGACAGTCATCACAGACGCACCGCTTTTGAGCAGTTCCGAATCAACAAGGATGAGAAATTCATCCTGTTTGTCGGGACGTTTGAAAAGCGCAAGAATTTACC
>JAABYK010000149.1:6723-20413 GCA_011775825.1 Candidatus Zhuqueibacterota bacterium
GTTGAGTAAAGCCGTCCGTTCATTGGGGATCGCGGACCACATTATCATGCCAGGGTATGTACGCGATTCGGAATTGCAGGCCCTCTATTCTGCTGCATCGCTTTGCGTCATCCCCTCACACTATGAGGGATTTGGATTCCCCGTGCTCGAAGCCATGGCAAGCGGAACGCCCGTTTTAACGTCAAATGTCTCGGCGACCAAAGAGGTGGCAGCAAACCCTGACATGCTGGTCGAACCTGACGACATCGACGCATGGACCGCAAAAATCTATCAAGCATTAACAGATGAACGCTTCCGAAATCGGTTGATTGAGCACGGTCGCAGCCAGTCACAGAAGTTCTCCTGGCGACAGACGGCCCGGGAGATGATTAATGTCTATGAGGGTGCTCATCAGTCTAAGCCGAAGATTGCAAACTTGAAAACAAAAGTGAGTGTGGAAAACTATCATGCACTTCCTGATGTAGTGATGCAATCGGAGCTGCCTCATTTTGCAAATGTGTCAGCACTTTCCAATGCCGTATTGTGTACGCTGGTCTATTCGGATCTTTTTCATTATCCTTTGAAACTCGAAGAAATCCACGAGGGTCTCGTGGGTTATAAGGCGTCCATCGATGAAGTTAAAGATGTACTCCAGGGGGAAGAGCTGAAAAGGTATGTCGATTATGCAAACGGGTTTTATTTCTTGAAAGACGTTAAAGAGAAAATAGACAACCGCAAGCTTAATGAACAAACAAGCCACAAAATTCTGCTCAAAAACCGTCGACTGCTAAAGTTTATCTGCAATTTCCCATTTGTCCGAGCTGTGGCTCTTTCGGGCGCCATCGCATTCAACAATTGCAAATCAAACGATGATGTCGACCTGTTTCTGCTCATCGACTCGAAGCGGATCTGGTGCGTCTATTTTGTGCTCGCAGCCCTTTTGAAAGTACTGCGGAAAAGAAATCTGATTTGCTTAAATTATCTTTATGGAAAAGAGGACCTCGTCGTAAACGAAACAGATTTTTACGTGGCACATCAAATAGCAAATCTACGCCCTATTTCTGGGAATGGCGTCCTTGCGGATTTCATATCGGCCAATGAATGGATCCTGAATTATTTGCCTCAAACAAAACCGGGCAACTCAAATTATGTTTCCGGAAAAAACGGGCAGCTTGACATGAATGGCAAAAATGTGGAGTCGAGAAGCAAGCGGGCGTTAGAAAAATTTTTGGGACTGGATATGTTCAATCAAATCGAAGATTGGGTGTTTCGAGTCTACAGCGGACACATTCGCAAAATCACCTCGCATCTCAATGGCTCGGTGGTGGTGGAAAAGGATCAGATCAAGCTTTTTACCCATGACCACCGGCAGCGCATCTTATCGAAATTCAAAACCCGGCTCGATGAAATTGCCAAGTTATGAGTGACGTTCTGTTCGGACAATCTTATTACCTGCGCTTCGATCCGAAGTTGTGGAAAGCCAGGCAACCCTATCCTCCGCTTGGAACTCTGTATGCGGCCAGCTACTTGCGTGAGAAAGGCTACGACGTGGCGTTTTTTGATGCCATGCTATCCGATTCGGAGAAAGAATGGGTAGAAGCCTTGGACGCTCATCAACCCCAATATGCGGTCATTTACGAAGACAATTTCAACTATCTCAGCAAGATGTGCCTGCTACGCATGCGCCAGGCGGCATTTAACATGAGCGAAATGGCAAAAGCCAAAGGATGCACCGTGATCGTGTGCGGCTCCGACGCCACCGACCATGCGAGTGAATATTTTGACCACGGTGTGGATTACGTCTTATTGGGGGAAGGTGAAATCACTTTGGGCGAACTCATGGACCATTTGACATCGGGTTCACCCAAAAATAAGGAAGACATCCTTGGCCTGGCCTGGAACACTCAAAACGGCAAGCTACAACAAACGACTATGCGGCCCGTGATCAAAGAGCTCGATGAGCTCCCCTTTCCGGCCTGGGATTTGGTGGACATCCCGCGGTACAAAAAAATCTGGCAAGAGCACCACGGGTATTATTCGATGAACCTGGTGACCACAAGAGGATGTCCGTACCATTGCAACTGGTGCGCCAAGCCCATTTGGGGACAACGGTACAATGTACGCAGCCCGGAGAACGTCGTTGAAGAGATGCTCTGGATTAAGCATACCCACCAACCGGATCACGTCTGGTTCGCCGATGACATTATGGGGCTGAAACCCGGCTGGATTCAGGAATTCGCCAAGTTGGTGGAAAAGAACGACGCCGTGATTCCGTTCAAGAGTTTGAATCGCGCCGATTTGCTGTTGATGGGAGACACCATAGATGCGTTGAGACGGGCTGGCGCCCGGACTGTCTGGATCGGTGCGGAATCGGGTTCGCAAAAGATTCTTGATGCCATGGAAAAAGGCACCACGGTTGAACAGATCTACGAAGTCACATGGCGACTGCATGGGGCCGGCATTCAGGTCGCCTTCTTCTTGCAATTCGGCTATCCCGGCGAGACGCGAGAGGACATCGAGTTGACGCTGAAAATGGTTCGGGATTGCCAGCCGGACGACATTGGAATTTCCGTGTCCTATCCGCTGCCCGGCACCACATTTTATGAACGTGTGAAAGCAGAGTTTGGTGAAAAACAGAACTGGCAAGACAGCGAAGACCTGGCCATGCTTTATCACGGTCCATACACCACCGAATTTTATCGAAAGCTCCACGCCGTAGTCCATAAAGAATTTAGAAAGCGGAAATTTCTTGGCGAGATTAGCAACGTGATCCGTTCGCCAAACAACCTACAAAAACAACATGTCCGGCGGTTTGCCGCGGCCCTGTACTATCAGTTGTCGCTACCCCTTGAGCGTCACAAGTTAAACCAACTGGCCAAGGCACCACATGAGCCCACGGTTACGTCCGGGTTAAACCGAGAGATATTTCAAATCTGAATATCTGCAAAGAAACGAATCTAACATGGACATCCTCCTCACACACGGCTATTTTCTTTACGAAGACCCACAAGAGCGGAAAGTGATGAAGCCGTATCCGCCGTTGGGTATTTTATACATTTCTTCCTATCTTAAATCCAAAGGCTTTGATGTAGAAGTTCTGGACACCACGTTCAAAACCCGCAAAGACGTAACGGACTATCTCGCAAAAACGCGTCCTGACCTGGTTGGAATTTACTGCAATCTGATGACCAAGCCCAACGTACTGGAGATGATCCAAGTTTGCAAACGGCTGGGATGCACGGTCATCCTTGGCGGACCGGACCCGCCCCATTACGCCAAAGAATACCTCACCTGGGGTGCAGATGTTGTCGTGATTGGTGAAGGCGAAATGACCCTGGAAGAACTTATCCCCCGGCTACAAAATGGTAGCCGAGACCTGGCCGACATCAAGGGGATTGTTTACAAAGGTGACGATGGCACCGTTCACAAAACGCCCGAGCGACCCTTTGTCACCGATTTGGATGCACTGCCCTTCCCAGATCGCGATGCCATCGATTTGCAGAAGTACATAAATATCTGGCGTGAGCATCACAACATGGGGTCGGTGTCGCTGATCTGCGCGCGGGGCTGTCCGTACACCTGTACCTGGTGCAGTCACTCGGTTTACGGATTCAGTCACCGCCGTCGGTCGCCGCAAAATGTCGCTGAGGAAGTGGACCTGATCGTGCAAGCATACCAGCCGGATATGCTCTGGTATGCCGACGATGTCTTCAGCATTCATCACCGCTGGCTGTTTGAATATGCCGACGAGTTGCAGCAGCGGAACATCCGACTCCCTTTTGAATGCATCTCCCGCGAAGATCGTTTAAACGAAAGCGTGGTACAGAAGCTGGCGGAAATGGGCTGCGATCGATTGTGGATCGGTTCGGAAAGCGGTTCGCAGTCCGTTCTGGATGCCATGCAGCGCCGCACCAACGTCGAACGCGTGCAGGAAATGACCCGACTCCTACAAAAGTACGGCATACAGGCCGGCATGTTCATCATGTTGGGATACGAAGGGGAAACCCTGGACGATCTCGAAGCCACGGCAGAACATCTCAAGAAAGCCAACCCGGACATCTTCTTGACGACCGTCGCTTACCCGATCAAAGGCACAGGTTATTTCCATGAAGTCGAAGACCGGATACGAAGCCGAAAGCCGTGGGAACAGAGAACCGATCGCGACCTTCTGGTTTCCGGCCGTTCCTCAAAACGGTTTTATGATTTTGCCAATCGTTGGTTGGTAAATGAAGTTGCATTACACCGTCGACTGAACAACGGCACCAGCGACTATCTGAAAACAGCCAAGGCGTTCATCAATTCTCGTATCGGAAAACTCGGAATGACTTTGACAAAACACCAACGTGAAGATGGATAAACCCACCTTGGTTGACCGCACACTCTCTGAAACGGAAGCTACGACTCCGTTGCCTGCCGCATTTGACAGTGCGGTACCTACTTACGATGAAACGTTTTCTCAAACGATTTTAGGTCGTTGGTTACGAGATCGCGTGCGGAAACGGCTCGTTACAAATTACCATGCCGGAAACCACGTCCTCGAGTTAGGTTGCGGTACCGGCGAGGACGCGATTTGGTTGGCTGAACAGGGCATACGGATCACGGCAACCGACCAATCTGATGGCATGCTGAAAATCACCTATGAGAAGATCCGCCGGAGCAACCTGGCTCACATGGTGCAAACAAACCATCTCGATTTGAATCGTCCGGATAATATCTTTGAAACCAAATTTGATGGGGTATTTGCCAATTTTGGGGTCTTAAACTGTGTTCAAAACAGAACTCGGTTAGCCAAGTCACTAGCAAGCCGGCTTCATCCCGGAAGTCCGGCACTGTTTGTGGTGATGAATCCGTACTGTCCCTGGGAGACGCTTTGGCATCTCCTCTACGGACAGTTTAAGGAAAGTATCAGACGGTTTGCAAAAAATGGCCTTCAGGTATCCATTGCAGACGGGAACACATTTCAGGTTTGGTACCCGAGTCCGGATCAGCTTAAGTCGGAATTTCAGACTCATTTTGAAGCCCGGCACCTGGAGGGGCTCGGTGTTTTCCTACCGCCATCTTACTTTAATCATCTGGTCAGCAAACATCCTTCACTATTTGCCAAATTGGCAAGGCTAGAGGAAAAGGTAGCAAGTAGATTTCCATGGAACAGGTTGAACGACCACTACATACTCGAACTAAGACGCAGGTAGACCCTTTCCCGGCGTATGCATGTCCGAGCTGTCGGGACGCACTTGAAAACATTGGCAAAGAAGCCTTTCGCTGCCCGCCAGAAGGACACCGCTTTGAGAAGATCGACGGGATTTGGCGTTTTTTGCTTCCCGACCGCAAACAGAAATACGCCAATTTCATCAAAGAATATGAAAGGATCCGCAAGGCGGAGGGTAGAGGCTCGGATGATCCGACATATTATCAGGAACTTCCCTTCAAAGATTTGTCGGGAAGATTCGTCGAAGATTGGAGAATTCGCACGGCCACCTACCTGAGGTTTGTTGGCGAAGTGATCCATCCGCTCCACAAAAGTCTGGGAAGACCGGTAAGAATTCTCGATGTCGGGGCAGGAAACGGCTGGCTCTCAAACCGGCTGACGCAACTTGGACATCTGGTCATCGGGCTGGATTTAGTTACGAATGACTTTGATGGCCTTCGGGCTTGCAAGCACTATCTCGACCCCTTTGAATTGGTGCAAGCCGAATTCGACCACACGCCTTTCCCAAATGAACTGTTTGATTTGATGGTCTTTAATGCCTCGTTTCACTACTCCGAAGGCTATGAAACTACTTTGTCGGAAGCATTGCGCGTTTTGAAGAAAGCTGGCCATCTGGTGATTCTGGAAACGCCGGTCTACAAAGACGCTCGCAGCGGAGAACAAATGGTGAAGGAACGAGAGGAAGCGTTCACGAAAACCTACGGCTTTCCCTCCAATTCGCTACGGAGTGAAAACTACCTGACGTATGAAAGGCTGGATGAATTGGCCAGAACCGCGGATTTGCGCTGGCACATGGTCAAACCGAACTACGGCTGGAAATGGCGACTTAAACCCATTGTGGCCAAGCTGAGGCGGCGCCGTGAACCAGCGCAATTTCTGATTCTTGTTGGAAAAAGAAAGTCAAGTTAAGTTGGTAGACCCCTTCAACCCATGAAAAAGAAGATCATTCTCTACAATCCGCACGCGGTTTTTTACACCATGCCACTGGGACTGCTGGCGGTGGCTTCAAATGTGGATTTAGGCCAATTTGAAGTTGTCGTGGTCGACGGTCGCCTTGAGAAGGATCCGGTCAAGGTCATGCAACCGCATTTGTACGAGGCCATCTGCCTTGGGATGTCGGTACTCACCGGTCGACCCATTCAAGATGCGCTGCGAGTCGCCCGCGCCGTCAAAGCCATCAAGCCCGACCTGCCGGTCATTTGGGGCGGGTGGCATCCTTCCTTGTTTCCTGTTCAATGTCTGGATGAACCATCCCTCGACATCACGGTTCAAGGCCAGGGCGAAGACACGTTTCGGGAGATGGTGACTCGACTGGCGGACGGCGAAGATTTGGACGGCCTCGCGGGCTGCACGTTTCGCAAAAATGGTCAAGTCATCCAAAATCCACCTCGTCCGCTGGCGGACATGAATGACCTGCCTCCGGCAAACTACGATTTGATTCCGGTTGAAAACTATTACCGGCTAAAAAATCAGCGTCAACTCGACTACATCTCGTCCAAGGGCTGCCACTTCCGATGTAGTTTCTGCGCCGATCCCTTTGTCTTCAAGCGCAAATGGACAGCGCTTTCACCTCAGCGAATGGGTGACGAGCTGGAATTTTTGTGGAACCGGTACCGCTTCGACGATGTGGACATGCAGGATGAGACATTTTTCACCCACCAGAAACGTGTCATCGAAATTGCCGAGGAATTCCTGCGGCGAAATCCGAATTTCACCTGGGCTGCAACCATGCGCGCGGATCAGGGAACCCGCATGGAAGAAGAAGACTTCGCTTTGTGCAAAAAATCCGGACTGCGCCGTGTGCTGATCGGCGTCGAATCCGGTTCCCAACAAATGCTCGATTGGATGAAGAAGGACATCACGCTGGAGCAAATTTACGTCGTGGCAGAAAGATGTGCACGACACGACCTCGCCGTGATTTTCCCGATGATTGTCGGATTCCCCGATGAGCCCGAAGACAGCGTTCACAGCACGCTGAACCTGGCCAAAGAGCTGCGAGCGATGAGTCCGAAATTCACCACGCAAATCTTTTTTTATCAACCGTATCCGGGTTCTCCCATTTCCGAAATGCTTAAACACAACGGTTACCGGCTGCCAACATCCCTTAAGGAGTGGGCGAGTTTTGATTACGTGAGTTCGTCCGGCCCATGTGTGAGCCCGGAAAAATGGCGAAAGATTCAGGCGTTTAAGTTTTACTCTCGTTTTGCGTGGAACGGAAACGGCACCTTTTTGCGCCAGGCCTTGGGTAAACTCGCTCGTTGGCGCTGCGATCATGATTTTTACCGGTTTCCGATAGAGAAAACCGTTGCGGAACGGTTTAAACCGCCAGCAGACTTATCATAATCCAAATCGACGGGATGAGAATTGAAACGAATTCCGGGAATGAGACGATTGTATTTTTTCTATCTGCGGGCCAAATTCCATTTGCTTCAACGCCATCGTCATAACCGATTGGTTTTGGAAAATATCGCTAGCAGATCTTTCTTGATACTGCCCGAAGTTATGAATCCAAAGCTTTTTCGCACCGGCGAGTTTCTGGCACAGACACTTCAATCTGGCCAAATCCAAATTCCTGTCGGGTCAAAGGTACTGGACATGGGCACGGGATCCGGTGTCGCGGCCATATTTGCAGCGCAATGGGCGGACAAGGTGGTGGCTGTAGATTTAAATCCTGCAGCAGTAAGGTGTGCAAAGATCAATACTTTGCTCAACCACTTTGAAGATAAAATCGAAGTTCGAAATGGCGATCTGTTCGATCCCGTACCAAATGAAAAGTTTGATCTCATTCTTTTCAATCCCCCATACTTGAAAGGACGCCCCAGGAATTATTTCGAGAGAGCTCTCTTCGGGGAAGAGGTCATTGAGTTTTTTGCTGAGCAGGTTGGACGTTATTTGCGGCCCGAAGGCGAAGTCTTTTTGGTTCTGTCTAGCCAGGCTGATTTGAGCCGCATACAAAAATCCTTTGCAGAGCACGGCTTCAAACTGGCAACGGTCTCGCGGCGAGACTATTTTAATGAGTCCCTCTATTTATATCGCTTGACTTGCCAGATTCACGCTCCTACCAAGGCCACGCACCTATGATCGTCGTGGACAATCTACCAGGCTCTGCTCAAAAGACACCAGTTCCTCCCATGTCCTTGCTGGAACAAAGCAAATGAATTACTTAGACTTGGAAGCCGACTTAAATGGAGAATATCTGCATGCAGGCGGCATTCAGGCAACTGAGTTTCTACTCAAGCAAATAAAATTAACTCCCGGCCAACGCGTTTTAGACATTGGCTGTGGTACGGGGGCCACACTTGTCAACCTAAAAACCCAGTTTCTGTGCAATATCTTCGCTGTAGATATTTCGCTGGCCATGTTAAAAAGAGCCGCGCACAAAGTTCAGCCTTTTAGCCAGGCATCCCTGGTACAGGCTGATGCAGCCACCAAAATGCTACCTTTCTCCGCTAACACATTTGACGTCATCCTTGCTGAATCTGTCGCCGGCATTCTGGACTTTGCCTCTGCCCTTCCCGAATGGATTCGCGTTCTCAAACCAGGCGGAACCCTGGCACTTAACGACGGACTCTGGCAGAAAGGCACGTCCTCTTCAACCATAAAGAAATTCACAAACCTCTGTGAACAAAAATTTGGATTCAGCCTGGCACCGTCCACTTATCAGTCGATTAACGAGTGGAAGGATTTGCTGACTTCTGCTGGCTTAATCAATATTAGAACTTCTTGTGCAGCCGTACAAGGAAATGTTCTACCAAGAAACGCAGAAACTTGCCGCAAACGACGCCATGCCATCTTAATACGTCCACACCTCTGGCCCGCTTATCTTCGCTACCGCCGCGCCATGCAGCATTTCAAAGAAGTCGGAGATTATCTGGAATACTGGATCATTTTGGCGAAAAAACCGGTCTCTTTACGACACGACCCAAGTGATAAAATAGCATCAAGTGCTAAAAATACTTCAGTTACGAGATAAATAGAGCCCATAATTGTAGTTCTCAAGACAAAAATAATTCAATGCGACATTTCGACTTTAAGGCTTTATTTCTATGCAACTTATATGATACTAGTTTCTCTCTTTGTGTCTCAGTCCAGACATCTCGAATGCTATTTTTTTGCTTCGGACTTTTTCGGTTGGGCACAACGAAAGCACTCTTTTCAAATGGTCAATAATTATGCTTGAATTTGGCGGAGTGTTTAAATACAATTAAGACAGCAAAAATCTCAATTCTTTGTGGGATTCGGGGAGCTTCATTTAACGGTCTTATAAAAAAGTTTATGATCATATTATATAACCCTCCCAGCACAGTCCAAAAAAAGCGCGTCCTCCCCATGTCCTTGTTGGCGGTGGGAGCCGTTTTGGAAGGTGAACACGATTACGTCATCATCGACGGGAACGTGGAACCGAACGCAATTGACCGCATCGGCTACTTTGTTCGAGAAAAGGCGGCGCGGGTTTTGGCGGTGACGGTGATGCCGGGTCCTCAATTGCGCAATGCGGTGTCCGAATGCAAAACATTGAAGAAGCTGCATCCGCATCTGATCATTGTTTGGGGTGGCTACTTCCCTACCCAACATTGGGATGTTTGTCTTAAAGCAGATTACGTTGATTATGTCATCCGTGGCCATGGGGAGTTGGTATTCAAAAAGCTGCTGGATGAATTCAAGAATGGATTTGAACCATCGATCCTGCGGGGACTTGCCTATCGAAATGCGACAGCACACACCCCTGCAAGTAATCCGTTGCCGGCCATCCCGCATCCGGATGAACTCCCGGACTTTCCCTACCATCGAGTGGATATGTCAAACTATGTTCGTCCGACCTTTATGGGCGAGCGCACCATGCCCCACCATTCGAGTTACGGCTGTCCGTTTTTTTGCAACTTTTGCGCCGTGGTAAACCTGGTGAATGGAAAGTGGCTTGCCCAGTCTGCGGAACGCACGGCCAACACAACCGAGATTTTGGTAAAAAATTGGCAAGTGAATGCGGTGGAATTCTACGACAATAATTTTTTCACGAAACAATCTCGCGTGGCCGAATTTGCTGACCGCATCGAGCATTTGGGAATTCACTGGTGGGGCGAGGCCCGCATCGATACCCTGCTAAAGTACTCCGAGAATACCTGGGATCTCATGGCCAGGTCCGGACTCAAAATGGTGTTCCTGGGTGCCGAATCCGGATCGGACGAAACCTTACAGCGCATGGACAAAGGCGGGAGCGCCACCGTCGAAAAAACCCTGGACATCGCAGGCAAAATGCGACAATACGGGATCATCCCGGAATTCTCTTTTGTCCTGGGCAATCCCCCAGAACCTGAAAAAGACACCGAAACCACCATCGATTTCATCAAACGGGTTAAGAAAGTGAATCCGCAGTCTGAAATCATCATGTATTTGTACTCGCCGGTGCCCCTCTCCGGTGAACTGTATGAAAATGCCAAAGCCAATGGCTTTGAATTTCCGGAGACGCTGGAAGAGTGGGTGAGCGATGAATGGCAGGAATTTTCGCAACGACGTAGCTTGACCCTGCCCTGGATCAAAGACCCGCTCACACGTAAAGTCAGAAATTTTGAACGCGTGCTCAATGCCTACTATCCCACCTCCACGGACATGAGACTAACTTCCGCAAGGCGTGCGCTTCTGCGAACCCTCAGCGCGTGGCGCTACCACACACGATTTTACAAAATGCCGCTTGAGTTGCAAGTTCTGCAGAGATTTCTGGCTTACCAACGCCCGGAGACGTCAGGTTTTTAAAAAAAATAGTTTCGAAGACTGGTGGATGGTTCAAAACTTGCGGCGTGTCATTTTAACCGCAGAAGCTTTGCCAAAAAATCTTTGTTAATTTGGCTCAATGCAGATAACATTTTATGACGATTGATGAAATGCAAGAGAATTTGAAACAGAGCAACTTTGAAATTCCTGTTCATGCTGTCACTAAACGAAGTTAGTTAGCCAATTTCTGTATATCATTACATATTGCATGTTATACGGAAACTGGACAATCACTGGTTAGCAAGAGGATTCTGAAGTTTCTAATTTTTGAAGGTGATCTCTTATTTTCTGAGAATGTTTTGATTGAGCACTGCAATGAACTGGATAAGATCTTACACAATAATTTTGAGCATACTTTTGCTGACTGGTACTCTGATTGCTCAACCTGCAAAAAAAGATGTGCTCATCGAAGCAGTCAAGCAGGATTATAAAATAAGCTTGTTTGGCGAGCCGGTGCCCTTGTCGAATCCGGATGTTCGTGAGCGATTTGAAAAGCAGCTTCTTTTAAGCGTCCAGGATCGCGCTCAGGTCGTACTTTGGCTCAAGCGCTCAGGTAGATATATGCCGCTCATCGATGCAATCCTGAAGCGAAACAATGCGCCAGTGGACCTCAAATATATAGCGATTATTGAAAGCGCGCTGAGAGCCCACGCAACTTCGAGCAAAAATGCCGTTGGCTACTGGCAATTTACTGCTGAGGCCGGACGTAATAACGGACTCCGCATCGATTCGTCCATCGATGAACGCCGGAATATTTTTAAGTCAACGGAGGCTGCGGTACGGTACTTCAAGGATTTGCATAATATGTTTGGCTCATGGGCCCTTTGCGCGGCCGCTTACAATATGGGTGATGATGGTTTACGAACCGAAATATTATTGCAGAATGAGCGGGACTACTACAAATTATACTTGCCGCAGGAAACACAGAATTACGTTTTACGGATTGCTTGTGCCAAATTGATCCTTAACGATCCGTCAAAATTCGGTTTTGATCCGGGCGAAATAGAGGTCTATTTACCCCCTGCTTTCGATGAAGTTGTGATCAATAGACAAGAGGAAACATCGATAACTTCGATCGCCGAGGCAAGCGGAAGTCACTTTAAGCAAATAAAAGATCTGAATCCCGAAATTCGCGGCTATACTTTGACGAGCGGCTCGCACAGAATTCTAGTACCTCAGGGACAAGGTCCGGGGTTTAACGATCGGTTAAGAAAAATACTTGCTGAGAGCCCAAAGCCGGAAAACATGAAAATCTACGTAGTGCGCAGTGGAGACAATCTTTCGACAATCGCTGCCAAATTCGGTGTTTCGTTGGGTGCGCTGTTAATATGGAATAATCTCAGTACCTCGGACAACATTCATCCGGGGGATAAACTTATCGTTTTCAAACGCTAAACGGCATGAAGATGTCTATCCGCTTTGGGAAACGCCCCCCGAAGAGTTTACTTTTCAAAGGACTTCGGAGGTCGTGGGAAAGTGTCTGTTTTGGGCTCAGTGGTTGTCTGTTCTGTGTTCACTGTTATGTGGTTATTTATGCTAACTTGGTCATGCAAGCCGACCGACTCCAGAAGCGCCGTTCCTGGATTTTGAAGATTTGTAGCAAGTGCGCATCTGCATAATTCACTGTGTCGTCGTCGGTTGATGACCCCGTTATGTGGCGAAGAAAACATGATGACGGAATGGAAAGAAAAGAAAACAAGTAAGAATATCATGTCAAAAAATCTAACCATACGTGTCGCTCAGCCTTCTGATAATAATCGCTTGGTTGAGATCTGGTTGGCTTCCGTTCGGGCCACACATACCTTTTTGTCTGAGCAAGAAATTCAAGAGTTATTGCCACTTGTCAAAGAACAGGCATTGCCGGCTCTTGAATTGTGGGTATTGCTTTCTGGAGAAGAAATTATCGGATTCGCGGGTCTCTCTGACAACAATCTGGAAGCTCTATTTCTTCATCCAGCACACCTCGGAAAAGGCGGAGGAAAAATGCTTGTAAATCATGCCCGACAGCTAAAAGGGAGTTTGGTTGTAGATGTTAATGAGCAGAATCCCGACGCGGTCAAATTCTATAAATCAGTTGGCTTCGAGATTGTTGGCCGATCAGAAACAGACGCCGGAGGACGTCCCTACCCTATTTTGCATATGAGGGAAATTAATCCGAAGAAATAATCTTTAGTATATCGTTCCGAGAGAATTCTAATTTTGGGGCAAGTCGTTCACGTAATAGTTAGAAATCGAAGATGAAGAGAAGAATCATTGTTGCCGTATCCGTTTCTGGTGCGCTGGGAGTGGCGATCGCTCTCGTCCTATGGTGGAGAACACCCGGCGATACCGATGACCTTCGCGACTTCGACTGGGACGCGATCAAGGCGATGATTGTCACTGGGGCATCTACGAACGATAGATACTCGGTCGAGGAAGTGAAACTCGACCGAGTCCCGATGCCTTCGGCGAAGGTGTTCTTTGTCGTCG
Source organism: Candidatus Zhuqueibacterota bacterium (assembly GCA_011775825.1). Taxonomy (GTDB): domain Bacteria; phylum Zhuqueibacterota; class Zhuqueibacteria; order Oceanimicrobiales; family Oceanimicrobiaceae; genus JAABYK01. The sequence goes on from JAABYK010000149.1 coordinate 20,150, forward strand.
ACAAACAGTTCGAAGCACTGCTGGGCCCAAAACAGGCACTCGTGTTGTACTACCCTGAAGCGAAGGCGTTGAATCACGATCCTGAGCTCCTGAAGATGATTTTCGAGAGGCGCCAATACAAGGCGAACTCCCCTGATGAGTTGCTCACACTGGTGGCCGAGGTGGCACCGTTGTTGTACGGCAGTCGACCCGCACAGCACGAAATCCTGACCAGAAGCAACATGGTCGGGTCCGGCTCGTTCCCGATCACGACGGATACGATTC
>JAABYK010000149.1:20452-20614 GCA_011775825.1 Candidatus Zhuqueibacterota bacterium
CCCCATGGGGAGACATAGTGAACGTGACCGCGGTGCTGAAAGGACAACGCCTCCAGGTTTCGCTTCATGCGATCCACTTGGTGCCGAGGGTCTATGAATAGGGATTTCTAACATCAGGTTCGACGCGACGCGGAAGACCGCGCGCGTCAACCTGCGCGTTAT
>JAABYK010000047.1:0-16840 GCA_011775825.1 Candidatus Zhuqueibacterota bacterium
TTCGTGCTCTTCGTGTCCTTTGTGGTTATAATTGTTTGGTTGCGGCCAAAGGCCGCGCTGTGAAAATCCGTGTGAATCCGTGGCTCAGACTTCAAGGGCCTTTGGTTGCGGCTCCGCTGCGCTGTGGTACTCATTGTCCATCCGTAGCACCTGACAATTGAAGTTTTTGGCTGCCGCCACGCTATGAGAATCTATGTCCTAATATCTCTTCTCTGTGTCCTTTTACACTCCAATCATCTATTCGACAGTGCCTTCTCGCCCTTAACCAGATCAGCAATCAAAAACGGGCTATAATAAAGGAAGAACAGAAATAGGCTGACCGGTATCAGGCTGAGAAGATACCAGGGCCACGGCCCCAAGTAATCGAGTAAAGTCGCCTGTTCAGGCGTGCCGCACAGATAGAGAAAGTTGGTGTCGAGAAGCCAATTGACGGGGGCAATGAGCATAGCGTAGACAGCTGTGGTGACAAATGCTCGCCCGATAGATTTGAAGGTGGGTCGGTATTTAAACACAACTGTGGCGAAGATAGCGCTGACGATGATCAGACCGTGCGGAATAAAGAAGAAGAAAAAATCCATATGGGGGAAGCCGTAATCCAGATCGGGCGTGAGAATCGCTTGCAGGGTTCCGCCGAATCCCCAGAAGTAAGTCAGTTCGTACAAATAGTAGTTCCGATTGATTAGCATAATCCCGGCCAGTATCCCGCCCACATCACACAAATGCAATGGCAACACATTTTCACTTGCCCACATCTCGCCCATGAGTATTCGATAGAGCGGTTCAATGATCTTGCTTATCAAGATAACCGCTGCCAAACTGATTGCGATCTTTTGAACGAGCTGTTTGGAGTAAATGCGCACCACGAGCAATGGGAACCCCACAGTCACAACCAAAATACCGACCAGGGCAAAGCCATGTTCCCATCCAAAGATGGTGAAGGAATTCTCAGATTGCATTATCTATTTCTTCAATAAATCGTGGGTGAGTTCGTGTTGGTGATCGCTAACTTTGAGGAAGGTAAGAAAAACCGTTTGCCAAAACAAGCAGAAAAATGAGGGGCTATTTGATTTTGTGGCATGGTTTTGAGATTTTGGCGTTGTCGTTATCGTTGAGGAGAAGTGTAAAGCGAAGAGCGATCGTGAATTCGCCTCACTATTTACGCTCTTCGCTTTGTGTCTTACTAAGTTAGTCTTAAAACTACAGCGAAAGTTTTGAAGATATTGTCAGATATAAGCTTCGATGTCAAAATGATTAGAGTCAAAATAAGTTTTTCTAAACATTTTGCCATTAAAATGATGGATTCGAGACCTTTCGCAGCAGTATTAATTAATTAGCCGGTGAAAAGGTCAAATATGTTTCCGAGCATGTTGCTGTCGGCTTTGTAGATTTCGGTATATCTGCAACGAGAACAGGTGACGGTGCTGAATCTCCTGCTCTGGATGTCGAATACTTTACTCCAAAATCCACCTGTTGCTCGAAATTCACTGATTTCATAATCGCTGTTCTCGCATTTCGGACAAGTATAATTCAGTTTTTGCATTTTTATTCCCTCCTGTTAAGAGCCGTTCGATCACTTCACAACGACCGCGGTGCCATAGGCCAGAATCTCCGAAGCCATACCCATCACATAACTGGTGGTAAAGCGAACATCGACGATAGCATTGGCTCCCATTTCATTCGCGGAGTCTGTCATCCGGTCGATAGCTTGCTCCCGTGCCTCGGCAAGCATTTTGGTGTATTCTTCAATTTCGCCTCCAACCAAGTTTTTCAGACCTGCAACAATGTCTCGACCGAGATGGCGGGCTCGAATGGTATTCCCTCGCACGAGGCCGAGAGTCTGCACAATGTTTTTGCCTGCGATGGAACCCGAAGTGGTTATGATCATCTTTTCACCTCCTTATAAGGATCATGTTTAAAGGTAAATAACTTCTCACGTATAATTGAAACGAGCAGCATGACCAAGCCGCCAATGGTCAAAACAATCCCCGCTTTGACAACCCCGGCCAACTGTGGCTCCGCGATAATGGCTTCCACGGCTTTGAATCCACCATAAGTTAGCAGAATAATGAATCCAATCGAAAAGACAATCCAGGCAAACCCGCGCTCCAACCGATTGTAAACATTTACCCAGTAATTATCCCAAACTTCACCAGATGGGGCTTTGAGTTTCATGGTTTTGGTCACCTCCTTTAGTTGCATTTGTTGCTGCCATTCTTTTTCGCATTCAGGATAGTTTTCAACAAACTGCTGAAATTTATTCCACTCCTCTTCTTGAAGCTCACCATCGATGGCCTTTGTAAGTAGAAATTCAAAGCGTTTTCTATCTGAATTGGAAAGCTCGGGCGTCATGAAACATACCTCTCAAGTTCTGTCCTTAATGCCTTACGAGCATTGTAAAGGCGCGACATGACTGTTCCGATCGGACAATCCAACATTTCCGCGATTTCCTTATATGAGACATCTTGAAAGTCTTTAAGGATGATGATTTCTTTCTCGTGTGATTTTAGGGAATTCAAACATTTCCAGACATTCTCTCGAATTTCTGCTTGTTCCAGATGATCCAGAGCAGTCGACCCGTCATCCGGAAGTGCCTGCACAACCGCTTCGCCAATTTCGGAAAACGGCCGCGCGTGTCTGGTTCGATCGCGCAAATAATTGAGACAAAGATTCTTCAGAATCCGATAGTACCATGTGAAAAACTTTCGATTGGTGTCAAATCGCTTCATCGCTTTATAGACACGTACAAACGCTTCCTGTGAAAGATCCAGCGCCGCCTCATGGGTCGCTACAAACGCCAGGGCGCAAAAATAGGCGCGCCGCATGTATTTCTTGACCAGCAGGCCAAATGCCTGTTTGTCGCCACGCTGGCACTTCAGTATGATCTCTTTTTCATCGAATGACGCGATGGCTTTCTCTTCTGTGTTTTGCAAGACATCCTCATGAAAGATTTCGTTCCTGCAAAGTTACAATCATTATACCCTCAATTCAATAGATTATTCAGATTAATCAAGAATTTCAAAATTGATTGCATTGGATTATCAAAATTAGTTCATTATAATATCTGAACGAAAACAGCCGCTTCGAGTCATTCCCGCATAGTGGCCGGCGGAATCTCCGATCTTGAAATGAGTAAATTCCCGCCTTAAACGATCACCGAATGCCATGCTTCTCCGTTTCGTTCAGACGTAAATGATCCAACCAATCATGGAGGAGAACAATGAGCGCAAATCAAATTGACTTTGAAGACCTGATTACCAGCGTCTCCACCAGCTTTGTCAATCTTGCTGCAAAGGACATCGAGAGTGGCATCCATCACACGCTGCAGGAAATTGGCGAATTTGTGGAAGCGGATCGCAGTTATGTTGTCCGCTTTTCCGATGATGGAACCACCATGAGCAATACCCATGAATGGTGTCGAGAAGGTGTCGAACCGCAAATTCAGAATTTGAAGCACTTACCGAGCGATTCATTCCCGTGGTGGATGGGAAGAATGCGCCGGTTTGAGACGATTCAAATCCCCGATGTGGCAGAACTTTCTCCGGAAGCAGCGGCCGAACGAGAAATTTTACAAATGCAGGATGTTAAGTCTTTGATCGTGGTCCCCATGATTTTCGGAGGTTCGTTGGTGGGGTTTCTCGGATTCGACGCGGTTCGGGCCAGGAAAACCTGGGCAGAAGAAAGCATCAAGGTGCTGAAGATCGTCGGGGAAATTTTTGTCAACGCATTAGAACGGCAGAAAGCCGAAACAGCATGTGTAAACCAGCAACGCAAGTACGAAAATCTGGTCAATTCCGTCGAGGGTATCGTCTGGGAGTTAGACGCTGACACGTTTCAATTCACATTTGTGAGTAAACAGACGGAGAAAATCCTGGGTTATCCAATTCAACGTTGGCTTTCAGAGCCAGGTTTCTGGCAAGATCATATCCATCCGGAGGATCGAGATTGGGTTGTCGCTTACTGCAAACAAAGAAGCCAGCAAAAGAAGCCTTACCGATTTGAATACCGAATGGTTGCCGCCGATGGAAGAACGATTTGGCTCAGGGATAATGTGACAGTTGTGGAAGAAGACGACAGACACGTGAAGCTGCAGGGGGTCATGGTTGACGTAACGGAGCAAAAAACGGCAGAGGAAGCCCTGAAAGAAAGTGAGGAAAAATACCAGCTGTTAGTTGAAAATTCGGGTATACCAATCACCATTCTCGATGCTGATGCTAGAATTTCGTTGATCAATAACATCGGTGCAGAGAACCTTATAAGTACATCCGAGCAGCTGGTCGGGAAAACACTGTATGATATTCTTCCAAAACAGCAAGCTGAGCTTTTTCATAAACGATTTCACGAAGTGGTGAAATCCGGAAAACGACGTGAATTCGAAGATTGTATCCAGATTAGGAACGAAAAACGGTGGTTCTGGTCTCTAATCCACCCGATTAAGAACACAGATGACAAGGTGATAGGTGTGCAGGTAGTTTCACACGATATTACCGAACGCAAACAAGCCGAGACAGATTTGCAAAACAGCGAACTACGGTACCGCACCCTGGCCGAAAATACTCCGGTTGGTATTTGGCAAGTGACACCGGACCGAAAAACCATGTATGTAAATGATGCAATGTGCCGTATGCTCGAGATAGATGGACCACATGAACTCCACGTCAAAACGTACCATGATTTTTTCACCTCTGAGAGTTTAGGGGTTATTTCTCAACAAATCGAAAAACGACAGAGGGGAGAAACCTCCAGCTATGAGGTCGAGCTCATAACCAAAAAAGGTCGGCGACGCAACGTGGTCATTTACGGAGCGCCTCTGTTCTCAGCAGGTGGAGAATTGGAGGCCTTGATTGGGACAGTCATGGACATCACAGAGCGCAAACAGGCCGAAGAAACCTTGCGTGAGAGCGAAACCAGGCTGCGCTTGATGACTCGGCAAATACCCGCCGTCCTATGGACCACGGATAAACTACTACGTTTTACATCATCGGTGGGTGCCGGGCTCTCGGACTTGAAGCTGAAACCAAGCCAGGTTGTGGGGCAGAGCCTTTTCGACTTTTTCCGAACAAGAGATCTTGACTACTTGCCAATCTCTGCGCATCGTCAGGCCGTTAACGGTGATGCAGTTAACTATGAATTGGAATGGAAGGGACGAACCTATCATAGTCACATTGAGCCACTGAGAAATGCCAAAAATGAGATCGTCGGGACCATCGGGCTGGCACACGACATCACCAAACGCAAACAGGCGGAACAACAACTGCGTAACTTATCCGTGTACCTCCAAACTGTCAGAGAGGAAGAGAGAACGCGTATCTCCAGAGAGATTCATGACGAACTCGGACAGGCTTTGACCGGGCTGAAGATGGATTTGGCATGGCTCAAAAGTCACCTCCCATCTGAAAAGCTTGTTCAAGAACGCACCACCGCGATGTCCGCCATCATCGATGAGACCATTGCTTCCATGCGAAGAATTGCCTCTGATTTGCGCCCCAGTGTCCTCGATGACCTGGGACTGACAGCCGCAATCGAATGGCAGGCGCAAGAGTTCGAGAAACGCACCGGGATTAAGTGTCGAGTATCATCGCATCCAAGTGAGATAGCTTTGGACTCGAGGCGGTCGACAACCATTTTTCGAATGTTCCAGGAAAGCTTGACCAACGCGGCGCGCCACTCAAAGGCAAGTCAAGTTGAGGTCAGACTGAACAAACAGCCAAATGCGATTACACTACGAGTGCAGGATAATGGCCGCGGCATCAAGGAGGATGAAATCAATGGCTCGAAATCGCTTGGACTGGTAGGCATCCGCGAACGAGCTTATTCGTGGGGAGGAAAAGTCGAAATTTCCGGCAAGCCGGGCAAAGGCACCAACGTTACGGTCACGATTCCGCACAAGGATGATAACTGATGCGGGCTTAAGGCTTGTGCAAAAATAACTCGGAATCCCCCATGCTTCGACTCCGCATGAACAAGATATGTCTTCACACTGCGTAGTCGAAGTGTGATAATTGCTACCCAAAATGGCATGTTATTTTTGCACAAGCCCTTATGAAACCTCTTTCACCGGAATCACGCGTTCTTCCCGAAAAAAATTCTCCAGGGCGGGAAACACTTCCGTGCTCGGTCCGGCCACGACTCGACACGGTGGCAAAGACTCCAGAAACATCCGGCCGTAGCTTTTGTAAATGACCCGTTTGTCCAAAATTAACACGGCTCCCCGGTCGGTCCGGCTTCGGATCAATCTCCCGAAACCCTGCCGCAATTTAATCACTGCCTGGGGCACCGTGTATTCCATAAAGGCATTCCGCCCTCTGCATTCAATGGCCTCAATACGAGCCTGAATGATCGGTTCGCTTGGCACCTTAAACGGCAGCTTGGTGATGACCACCAATTCCAATGATTTGCCCGGCACATCGACGCCTTCCCAGAAACTATCTGTTGCGAAAAGCACGGACGATTCATCTTCTTTAAAACGCTGCAACAAACGATGCCGATTCTCCTCTCCCTGCCTGTACACGTTGCAGCCAAATTTTTCCAGATCGCGTTTCAAACGGTTGTGCATTACGTTCAGCAAGCCATAGGAGGTAAAAAGTATAAACGCTCGTCCACCGCTGATTTCCACTGAACGCACGATATGCTGACGGATTTTTTCGGCAAACGAGGCATGTCTCGGGTCGGGCAAATCAGCCGGAATGGCGACCAAAGTTTGTCGTTCATAATCAAACGGCGCCGGCAAAGCAGAGGTCAAAAGCCGGGTGGGGTCAACCAAATCCAGTCCCAAACGATTCTTCAAATAATCGAATTTGCTTTCCACGGTCAGCGTCGCGGAAGTCAGGGACACATTATTAAATTGGTTGTAGACTTTTTCTTTCATGATAGGTGCAATTTCCAACGGCGCCGATCGCAGCCGGACAATCTTGGTATTCTTGTACCCCTGGCGCACTTCAAGCCATCGGACGTTTGCCTCATCCGATTCGAGAAGCACATGTTCAATCGTATTTGACGCTGCCTGCAGCCGATCCGATTGCGCCTGCAAGTCGACTGTCAACGATGGAACAGACGAGCCAAGTTTATGTTTTACCGACTCGATCTGAGCCAGCATTTTACTGAGCTTTGCGGTGTACCTGCGGATGTCCTGAACCAATTTGCGCACAAGCGGGAGAATCGTTTCTTGCCAGGCAGGTTGTCGGAGAACTTTGGATGTTAACCGCAGCTTGACCTCGCCGTAGTCGGTTTGAGTGCCTTCACGCACCGTGGTGAAGATTTGCTCCATGCATTCCGTCAGTTGGTAATTCAACTTTTCAAGCCCGGGCAGTCCGTCGTTCTCGATAAATCCATGAGCTTTGTCAAATTTATCGTGTGGAATGAGCCTAGCATACTTCACAAGCCGATTCTTTAGAAACGGCAACAGCCCTTTTTCTTCGCCGTCCTTCTTTCGATAGATTCGATTCAGGACTCGAAGTACGCCCAAATAGGTGATGGACACCCCAAAGTAACTGGTGGCGACATCCTCGACATTGTGCGCTTCATCGAATACAATGCGGTCATATTGCGGTAGTACGGCATTCTCCGACGCACCGCTCACGGCTCGAACGGCAAGGTCGGAAAACAGCAGATGATGATTGGCAACCAGAATATCCGCGGTGGCGGCCTTTCGTCTCGCTGTGTAAAAGAAGCATTCGTTGTAAAAGGGGCATTTTGTCTTCAAAGATGTGTCGCTCTCCGATTGAATCTTTTCCCACACGTCTCGCCTCGGCTCGATATTTAGATCGGATTTACTGCCGTCTTTGGAAGTCTTTGACCAATCCAAAATCGCTTTGAGTTCAGCTTGCTCGTCTTTCTCCGCGAACAAATCCAATTCTTGCGTCGCCTCGGCAAGTTTGCGCTTGCAGGCGTAATTGGTCCTGCCTTTTACGAGCACAGCTTTGAAGTCCTGGTCCAGCACTTTGCGCAGAAACGGCAAGTCTTTATAGATAAGTTGTTCCTGCAGATTAATGGTGTTGGTGGAAACAACAATGCGCTCTTCGTTGTTGACGGCATAATGAATCGCCGGCAGCAAATAAGCCAGCGTTTTTCCGGTTCCGGTTCCGGCTTCAATCATCGCAATGCTGTCCGTATTGATGGCTTCGCTGATAAGCTTGATCATCTGAATCTGCTGTCGCCGAAATTCGAAATTCTCGAGGGTGTGAGCAATCAAACCGTCTTCAGTGAACAATTCAGCCAGCGACTTGAAATCGACTTGTACGACCCCTTTCTCAATGAACGGCTCGACCACCACAAAGATGTCGCTTACGGCATTGTTCACGATGTAAAATCCGATGCCGTCGTTTCCCAAAACGGAAGCGACCTGCAAGTCGGCCGGTGAGGGCGGGAGGGCGCCGCTTGGGTGATTGTGAATCACCACATTTCCCTGTCTGGCTACTTGCATCAAAGCAGGGGCGGACGTTTCGTTGCCGCGGGCAAACACCTCGACGTTTTCGACAAGACGCTGGTCATCGAGATAGCCTACCAGGAAGACTTCATTGCCATCCGCTTCTTGAATATGCGCCTGCATCTGCAGAATTGCCGATTCGGAAAAATATTTGTCTAATTTAGTAGACATTGCTGGGAAAAAGATTAGGGCTTAATTCACTATCTCCGGCTCATTAAGGAGTTCATAGACCTTTGCGCTCAAATTTCTGCCTTGCAAATTCTTGTATCGGATCATCCCGGTACGGTCAAGCAGAAAGCTCTTGGGAATGGCTTCGACTCTGTAGAGATCAACAATCGTCATCTCCCATCCGTTGCCATTTGAGATTTGCGGCCATGGAATCTCGTTGCTCTTGATAAACTTCCGCAACGCTTGCAAATCGTAATCGAGGTTCACTCCGATTACCTCAAAACCACGTTCATGATATCGACGATAGACGGATTTCAAATTAGGCAGTTCGTTTTCCCACGGTTTGCAATAGGTGGCCCAGAAATCCAGCAAAACGACTTGGTTTCTGTAGTCAGCGAGATCGACTATGCCTCCGTCAATTGTCCTGGTTCGAATTAATGGCGCACGTTGGCCGACATCCAGAGACTCTTTCGGAAACACCATGGTGTCGGCAATTGACAGAGAGATGCGATCACCGGCAGGTGAAACCTCTTTCACACGATAGGTCGTCCCTTGAACATTAAAGGCGGACCGTAGAGAGAAATACTCGGGGGAATCGGGTTTGCCATCAAGACGGCCATCTCGATTGGTGTCGATGATAATCGCGCCCTTTTCATTCAGATTGAATAGCCCGTTTAAGTCGTCATCCAATAACGCGATTTTGTAGCTCGTGTCTTTCAGCGTGATGTAGCCTTCGCGATAGCCGTTGCGAAACGCAACGATTGAATCGCTGAAACGGGTCTTGTATCTGTAGAAAAAAATCGGATACGGCACGGCTGCGTCGTGATTAGTTTCCTCATAATGGACATCGACCAGTGCTTCTTTGATCCAATACTGGTTTTTCTCCTCATCCCATTCCGGATCCCCGTCATCGGTCAGGTTCTCGTTATTATTTCTGTCAATGTATAAGTAACTGACCCCGTCGTTTAAAGACTCATCAAGCGCCAGAGTGATGACCGAATCTGCAGTATTGCCGATGATGAGAGTCCCAAACATGGGGTTGGACGATACGAACTGCGGTAATGTAAGGTTTGCTTCCGGCGCTTGATTCTGCAGGATAATCCGCTTTGGCTGATAGTAATTGACCATGGCCATGGCGTCGGATTCCATAGCCAACTCGGCGCTAAACTCATCGCTTGTGGAACACGCCAATCCGATCAGAGCGGCCCAAACGAAGCAGATTAGGTTTTTCGATCGTCTGTACTTTTGCATTTCTCCATGAACTCAATATTTATCATGTTAACCAAATCGGAGACCAAGGAATTTCGATTGGACTCGGTCACCGTGATCAATTGGACATCGCTGCGTTTTTTGATGTTGTCCACAAATGCATTCCTGGATTTGGTAATCGTGGCCAACAGCCGTTTCTCTGAATCCAAACTCTCTCGCACCATCTCTCGGAATATTTTCGAGAACAGTTCCATTTTGCCAATTTCATCGATGACGATGAGGTCATCCTGCTGCAAAGCGCGTTGCAGCTCCTGCACGGCCAGCTCATCGAAGCCCGGCACATCCACGCCGTACTTGCCAACGCGATGTGGACTTTTGAAACTAATGCTGGCAAGTACGCCACGTTTCCCCGTGAAGGTCACGATTTCAAATCCGGTTCTGCGCGAGTTCTCTCTCATTTCCTGGGTGTAGAATCCACCTGCCATTCCCTCAACTTCGTGCAAGATCTTTTGTATCAAAGTTGTTTTGCCGACACCGGGATTTCCGGTGAGCAGGATGTTTTTCATGCCATGTACTCCTGCCATTTCTTTAAGTCGACGTTTTCAAAATCATCAGAGACTTCTCTTAAATCTGTTAAGAAGAGCTTCATCCTTCATCGCACTCTTAAGTTCATTGATTTTGTTATCGTAATCTCCCGGCTTTTTACGAAAGAACATAATAATCTCGACAGGATCTGGAACATGATCAGGTATTTTGATTCGCATTTCGTGGTCCTTCGGTATTCTTACGATTTGCTTGATAGCTTCCATTTTGTTCCCTCTATTTGGTTTAGAGTTAAAAAATACATTACTGAGGACAGAAACTCAAGTGTTTTCGGTTCATACTCGCTGACCAAAATCGTTACCACGGAGAATTTACCACCGAACACGAATCTCAACCGCAGCGGGATTGATGGCACCCAACTTACTGAACCAGATGAAGCTTTGGAAAATCACCGAACGATGTTGGAAGGCTTTTGTGGATGAAAGCAGTTGACGCTGTGGAGGATATGCGTCAAGCCCGGCTTTCATTGCTCCTTCTACTGTCCCATCTACATGCCCTACCCCAGGAAAAAACCATTCCTCCGGGTCATATTGCTCATCACTATGTTTGAAAATCGCAAACTCCCAGTTATCTATACTCCCGGTGTATTCCAACCGACAGATAGGCACAGAACGACCATAATTATACCGCTCAAGATAGAGAAAACGTCCTCTATACCGAGTGAGATAATAGATATTCGGGTTCCTTATCACATTCTGATTGAACGCTGTGACCCTTCTCTCAACTTCCTTTTTGACTTCTGAGGGAATGCTTTTGCTACTCATCTTTACCTTCTGCTTGTTGGTTGGGGCAAATAATGTCAATTATAAAAAATGATGACATGTTCCGGGCATATCAGGATTTTCAAAGAAATCAGATAGATGTCCACAATCGCACAGATAGGATGAAGGAGAAATCTCTTTTGGCATATCCTCTCCAATTTTAGGCTCGTCCTTGCTGTTTTGCCATGTTATTGTTCTCTCTTAGCCACTCATAACCAGAACACCTATTTCAGGTGGGGCAACTGCTCCGGTGGCACAAGTACCTTGATGGTTCTGGCTTGGCCCGGTATCCGGTGAATGAACCCTTTTCGCTCAAGCGTGAGGATCATTTGATGAACCGTTGGAGGAGACACTCGAAAGTAGTATTGAATATCGGTTTCTGCCGGTGGCCGACCATTCATTTTAGTGTAGTTGTAAATGAAAGAGAGGTACTGCCCTTGTTTCTCAGTAAAATCAACCATCCATCATACTCCTTTGTTTCTTCCACGAATTCAAGTCGAGATAGCGTTTTAAATATCGCGCCGTATACGATTTTTCGCACGCGATAAGTTCTTCCGGGGTTCCGTTTGCGACCAGATAGCCTCCCGCGTCTCCTCCTTCCGGTCCCAAATCAATGATGTGGTCGGCACATTTGATGACGTCTAAATTGTGTTCAATTACCAGCACCGAGTTGCCGGCCTCGATCAATTGATTGAAACACGCCAAAAGTTTGGAGATGTCGTGAAAATGCAGCCCCGTCGTAGGTTCATCAAACAGATAAAGCAGATGCTTGCCAGCTTTTTGTCCCAAATGGGCCGCTAACTTGACGCGCTGAGCTTCGCCGCCGGATAAGGTGGTTGCCGGTTGTCCCAGGCGCAGATAACCTAATCCCACATCATAGAGAACCCTGAGTTTGTTCACCACTTTGGGGGACGCTTCAAAAAACTTCAGCGCCTCAGAGACGGTCATATTCAGAACGTCATGAATGTTTTTCCATTTGTAGGTAATCTCAAGAATGTTCTTTTGGTAGCGTTTGCCGCCGCAGATTTCGCATTCTAAATACAAATCCGCCAGGAATTGCATCTCGACTTTTTCGACGCCCGCCCCCTGGCAGCGTTCGCAGCGCCCGCCGGCTGTATTAAATGAAAACGTGCCCGCGGTAAATCCTTTGGCGCGTGCTCGGCGAGTCTCAGAGAACAACGTTCGAATGCCATCAAACGCCTTCGTGTAGGTAACCGGATTTGAGCGCGGCGTCCGCCCAATGGGCGATTGATCCACGAGCACGATGCCGTCGATCTGTTCGATGCCTTCGATGCGGTCGTGTTTGCCAACATGCTTTTTCCACTGACCGAAATGTTTGGCCACACCTGCGTACAAAATGTCGTGTACAAGTGTGCTCTTTCCGGAACCGGAAACCCCGGTCACGATCGCCAACAGACCAAGCGGAATTTCTATGTCGAGGCTCTTTAAGTTATTTTCGCGGGCATTGATGATCTTGACGCGCTTGCCACTGCCAGGGCGACGGGTTTTGGGTACGGGAATGGATTTATCCCCTTTAAGATATTGAGCCGTTAGCGTATGGGCGCCATTTTCTATGATTTCATCGAAGGCACCCTGATAAACTACGTCACCGCCGTGTTCTCCGGCACGAGGTCCCAGATCCAGAAGTTGATCGCTGACTTCCATCATCGCGCGATCGTGCTCGACCACGACCACGGTGTTCCCCAGATTCCGCAATGTCAAAAGGATGTTTATCAGTCGTTGATTGTCTCTTGGGTGCAACCCAATGGACGGCTCATCCAAAATGTAGAGCGACCCCACAAGCTTGAATCCCACGGCCGTGGCCAAATTTATGCGCTGATATTCGCCGCCGGACAGCGTTTGCGTTCTGCGGTCCAACGTGAGGTACCCCAAACCCACTTCCACAAGATAATTCAATCGCGAACGCAGTTCCTTCAGGATTTGGTGCGCCACGTCTGCTTCGAACTCCGTGAGATCCAGATTTTGGAAAAAGTCGTAAACCTCTTGAATGGACATCCGGCAAACTTCGCCGACGTTCCTGCCATTTATAGAGACATAGGAGGCTTCGGGTCGCAACCGGGTCATGTTACAGTCCGGACACGGAACGAACCCCCGATAACGACTTAAATACACCCGGACCCCGATTTTGTATTTCTTCCTTTCCATTTTTCGGAAGAAGCCCCTGATTCCCGGAAAGGTGCCGTCGCCTTCGACCACGAGATTCTTGTGTTCCTCCGACAACTCCCGCCAGGGCCGCTGCATGTCGATGCCATGCGCCTGTGCAAACTCGTCCAAGCGCAATCGCATGTTGCGTCGCCGTGGCGTGTTCCAGGGTGCGACGGCTCCGTCCGCCAGAGTCTTTGAAGGATCGGGCACAACGAGATTCAAATCAAGTTCGATGACTTCCCCAAAGCCGCGACAGGTGGGACAGGCTCCAAAGGGATTGTTAAACGAAAAAAGCCGCGGCTGCGGTTCGATAAATGAGATGCCACAACGTGAGCATTCAAATGCTTGTGAAAATTTAAGGGGCTCTTGATTTTCGATCAAAACTTCCACTTGTCCGTGTCCATGCCTGAAGGCCATATCCAGCGAATCCGCTAACCGGCCTTTAATTCCCGGCTTGACTTTCAGACGATCCACCAGCACGGATATGTTTTTGTCCTTCACATCCTCCTGATTGAGGTCGTCGAGGTTCATAGGCTGCCCGTCAACAATGAGTCGATAAAATCCCTGGTTCTTAAGCTCGTTTAGCTCGAAAGCTTTTTCATCCGCAGATGGATTCACCAGTGGGAAAGTGATTTGGATCTTCGTGTCGTTTGGCAACTCGCAAATTCGGTCGGCCGCATCCTGCACCTGGTCCTTTTTGATTTCGTCCCCGCATTGCGGACAGAACGTCCTGCCGATTCGTGCGTAAAGCAGCCGCAAGTAATCGTGAATCTCGGTAGCGGTGGCCACAGTGGAGCGAGAGGTTTTGGTCGGGTTCTTCTGCTCGATGGCCACGGCCGGGGAGATGCCGCGGATTTCATCCACATCCGGGCGGTCCATGCGCTCCAGGAACTGGCGGGCATATGCGGAGAGAGACTCCACATAGCGGCGCTGACCCTCCGCATACAGCGTATCGAACGCCAAACTGGACTTGCCAGAACCGGACACACCGGTAATCACGATGAGTTGGTTTCTGGGTAAATCTAAATCGAGGTTCTTCAAATTGTGGACCCGAGCGCCAAGAATTTTTATCGCATCTTGCATACATCAAATATAACAATTTTTGTAACAAAGCAAAATTTCAATTCTATAAATTAAAGGGATATTAGACATCCCATAGGGTAAGCGGAATCTTGAACAACAAAAATGTATGGGAGCTTGAGTTAGTTTTTTGTTCAAGATGATGTTAGATGAAAGTCCAGCCATTGATCTGAAAAAAAAATGAAAATGTTTTTAGCCACTGCTTAACACCGATTGAACACGGATTTGGTTTTCAGTTTTTTGAAAGCAGCTCTCTTGCAACTGCTCGAAGGCGTTCTGCAAATTGTTTCACAACAAACCAATCAAAATTCCGTGAAAATCCGTGTGCATCTGTGGCTCAGACTTCAAGGGCCTTTGGTTGCGGCTTTGGCCACGCTGGGTCAATCAGTGACAATTTCTTTCATCTCACGGATTCGTGGCCCAAAGCTCGATCTCCCGCACGAGGGCACGCGGCGGCAAACTCACCGAATGCAGAATCGCTTGTGCGACATCCCCAGCGCAAAGTCGCACTCCCGAACCTTCCCTGGGAACCGAATCATAGTCGGTCACACGCGTATCCACCCAGCTTGGGCTCACCACGATTACTCGGATATTGTGTTTGCGGACTTCATACAGCAGCGACTGCGCAAAGCCCATCAGTCCAAATTTGGACGTGCTGTAAGCAGCGCCACCCGGGTCGGCTCGTTTCCCGGATGTGGAAGAAATCATGACGATGGTCCCGGACGTTTGTTTGATCATTCCGGGGAGGAATGCCCTGCTTACCAGGAACACACCACGAAGATTGGTGTTGATAACATTGTCCCAATCGCCGACGGCCAGGTCAACCACCTTACCCCGGGCAAAGTGGGCCGCATTGTTCACCAGAACATCAATGGCACCCCATTCCTTTGAAACGGTCTCTGCCAGTCTTTCAACCTCCGACTCCTGACTGACGTCTGCCGGGATCACCAGCACTTCGCCGCCGAGCTGCTCGATTTCTTTTGCGACGTCGTTAAGTTGACGCTCGGTGCGAGCTGTTAATACAACACTCAGCCCTGCTCTTGCAAAGTGGAGCGCGATTTCCCGTCCAATTCCACGGCCTCCGCCGGTAATCAGGGCTTTTCTCCCTTTAAGATCACTCATTACTGAACTCCTTTCGTTTCCGAATCAAACCTTTACTAATCTTCTGAAGTTTAGTAAAGTTATAATGGTTATAATGAATTCAAAAAATAAAAGCCATGCCAACTGAGTGGCATGGCTTTCCCTCACTGGTGAAAAAACGGAGGCGAACTAGCCTCCTCCTTTTAGCACCTGAACAATGTCTGTAACCACTTTTTTTGCATCGCCAAACAGCATCATGGTTTTCTCGGCGTAAAAAAGTTCGTTGTCTTCCCCTGCAAAGCCGGGCGACAGACTGCGTTTGATTATCATCACCGTTCCGGCCTGGTCAACATTTAGAATGGGCATGCCGTAAAGCGCACTTTCTTTCTTATAGCGAGCAGCGGGATTGATCACATCGTTGGCGCCGATGACCAAAGCCACATCTGTGTTCTGAAAATCATCGTTGATGGCATCCATTTCGAAAAGCAGATCATACGGGACACTCGCTTCAGCTAACAACACGTTCATGTGACCGGGCATTCGTCCCGCAACCGGATGGATGGCATATCGGACGTTCACACCACGGTCTTGAAGCATTTCCGCCATTTCCTGCAGGATGTGCTGCGCTTGTGCCACGGCGAGCCCATAACCCGGCACGATGATCACCGATTCAGCGTTATCGAGCATCATCACGGCATCTTCCGCGGTGTACTGGGTGACGGATTTTTCTTCGCCATCGGCCGCGATCATTCCGCCATCGGTACCCACCGCCCCAAAGAGAACATTCGCCAGCGACCGATTCATGGCCCCGCACATAATATTGGTGAGAATCAGCCCGGATGCTCCGACCAAAGCCCCGCTGATGATCAACACATTATTCGAGATCACAAAGCCGGTTGCTGCAGCGGCCAGTCCCGAATAAGAGTTGAGTAGCGAAATCACAACCGGCATGTCCGCACCACCTATCGGAATCACCGACAAAACCCCGAGGATTGCCGCCAGAGCCACAATCAGAAGGAGCATCACCCATAGCGTCGGATCCAAAACGAAAACCACGCCGAGCGCCAGGGCCACGGCAATGAGGAGACCGTTGGCAAAATTCTGAAATTTGAAAGTGATTGGTGCGCCACGCATGATGCCTTGCAGCTTGCCGAATGCAATGAGGCTGCCAGTAAACGTGACCGTTCCGATCAACACACTCAAAACCATCGTACCCAGAACATTAATCGGCGCAGCAAGTTCTTGCATGCGAAAATATTCGGCACAAGCAACTAAAGCGGAGGCGCCGCCGCCAAAACCGTTAAAAATGGCCACCATTTGTGGCATTGCGGTAAGCGCCACCTTCCTGGCC
>JAABYK010000047.1:16871-24346 GCA_011775825.1 Candidatus Zhuqueibacterota bacterium
TCCAGCAGGGTAACGATAATGGCCAGAAGCATGCCAAGCATAGCCAACACATTTCCACGGCGGGCTGTTCTGGGTGAACCAAGATTTTTTAAACCAAAAATGAATAGTGTGGCTGCCAATAAGTAAATTAGATTTGTTAAGGCTGGCATTAATTTCCCCTTTCCCTATTTTTTCTCTCTATCCTTCTTGAACATTTCCAACATGCGGTCTGTCACCATAAACCCACCCACAACATTAATGGTGGCAAAAATAACCGCCAACAACCCTAAAATTGTGGACAACAGCGATTGGCCTGCGCCGGCACTGAGTAATGCACCCACCAGGGTAATGCCGGAAATAGCGTTGGAGCCAGACATGAGGGGAGTGTGTAACAGGGGAGGGACTTTCGTAATAACTTCAAAACCAACAAAAATAGCCAGAACAAAAATGTAGACGGAAACCAGGATTCCTTCTGACATTGTCTTATTTTTCCTCCTCTATAAATTTGCGGACCATTTCATTCACGATTTCTCCATTATGAGTGACACAGGTCGACTTGGTGATTTCATCCTCGAAATCTAAATTGCTTTCGGTATCTTGAAAGATATGCTTGAAAAGCGTCGTGACATTTTTTGAATGCATCTGACTTGCGTGAACGGGCAATTGGCGTGCAATGTTGACGGCACCAAACACGGTAACTCCGTACTTTTCGACGGGTTCGTTCGATTTCGACAACTCGCAATTTCCGCCTTCAGCAACGGCGAGATCGACGATGACCGAACCTCTCTGCATGGTTTTGACCATGTCCTCGGTAATGAGCAAAGGCGACTCCTTACCAAAAACCTGTGCCGTTGTGATTACCGCATCTACCTTGGGCAAACGGGCCGCGATGGCTTCTCGCTCCTTCTGGAGAAATTCCTCGGACTGTTCTTTGGCATAGCCGCCTGTCGTTTCGACGTCTTCGGGCAGTTCCATTTCGACGAATCTCGCACCAAGACTTTCGACCTGTTCTCTTACCGCAGGGCGAGGGTCGAAGGCTTCCACTTTGGCTCCCAGACGCTTTGCCGTGGCAATTGCCTGAAGTCCTGCAACTCCGGCACCCAGAACCAGAACCGTCACTGGAGGGATCGTCCCCGCAGCCGTCATCAGCAAAGGAAAGAACTTACCCAAATGGTAGGCGGCCACAAGGACAGCCTTATACCCGGCAACTGTCGACATAGAACTCAGGACATCCATGCTTTGTGCCTTAGTAATTCTGGGGATGTATTCCATACCAAAGCTGGTGATTTTGCGATCAAGTAAGTGTTGAATGACCGTTGGCAGCGTCACGGGTGGTAACGAGCTGAAAAGGGTTGAGCCTTCCTTCATCAAATCAACCTCATGTTTTTTCAATGATGTATTTTTTTGAGGAGCTTGAAACTTGATGACCACTTCGGCTGTACGGTACAAATCCGCTGCCCCTTTCACAATCTCGGCACCAGCTTCTTTATACTGCTCATCAGAGAAGGAAGCCTTTACGCCAGCACCAGATTCAACCAACACCTCATGCCCGTCTTTTTTCAAGACAGGAACCATGGAAGGAATGACCGATACTCGCGTTTCACCTTCCATTATTTCTTTAGGAATACCAATTTTCAATTTATACCTCCTGAAGATGCTTTGACAAGTTCTTTGTTTACATAGACAAAGATTCTATATATAATAAATTTCGGCTTAAAAATAAACCTCTTTTAAGAACAAATTATTTTTTTAGCTTCTTCTCCAAACTTTGGAGAAAAATCTTTTTTTATGTGTTTTAAATACAAAATTTAAAGTACCTTCAACATTCATGCCATAACGAGACAGTGCATAAATTATCGGTATTCTGTTATTATTGTACTTACAGATCGTCCATTGGGCGCTTCGAGTCAAGCGCCAAGGCTTTTTCTCATTTTTAAGATTCAACCGGGAAACGTTTCTTAGGAATAGGAATAAGGATTGGAAATTGCATTGCGGCAAGAAAGGCAGCAAACATAAGAAGTTTTTGTGCAGGGAAATTCTAATAGAATCCACCGCTACCGATATTTTTTCTGAATGGAACCTTGCATGAGATTAGCCCTGAATTTCCACGATGAGACCGATTTCTCTCAGAACGCCAGCCACGCGATTGCAATCCTCAAAATCGCCTTCGTAAGCCACCGCTTTGCCTTTAAAGTGCGCTTCCATCGCGATTCTCGTGCCCTCAAGCGTGGAACAACCCGTTGCTTTCTGGAGCTGTAAAATAACTTCGTCGAACGTGTGGATATCGTCATTGCAAAGGATGACCAGCCAGGGCCGGGTGATTTTTGGTTTTTTGGATTCGGTTTTTTCCTTCTTGGGAGTCGTTTCAACAGCCATTAGAGATTTCGCAGTAATGCATCCAATATCTTTTTGTTGGCCTGCGGAAAAGCATAGCGAGTGATATCTTTAGGTGAAACCCATTTCCAATCGATGGCCTTCTTGGGTTTTGGTATGCCCCCCACGTGTTGACATTGAAAGGAGTGCAGCGTGATTTTGAAATGGGAATACGCATGCGGTATGGTTAGAAAGGGACCTTGAACACGAATTTGGATGTTCATCTCTTCTTTGATTTCTCTCTCCAGACATTCCTCGAGGGATTCACCTGGTTCTTGTTTGCCGCCCGGAAATTCCCAAAGACCGCCCAACAAGCCTTCTTCGGGTCGTTGATCGATGAGAATCTTGCCATTGTTCCAAATAATTCCGACCGCAACGTTAAAATGGGGTTTGTTTTTGGGTGTCGCTTTTAGCGGCAATATTGAGGGGTCCTTCATTGTCTGATAAGCCTGACAAAAGAAACTCACCGGACATCGCGAACATTTGGGTCGATGCGGGGTACAAATGAGCGCCCCGAGTTCCATCATCGCCTGGTTAAAGGCACTGGCTTGTCCTTTGGGCATCAACTGTCTGCAGGTTTGCACAAATTTGGATTTGGTGCCTTTCTTTCCGGGAGGCGCCTCGATCCGCATGATTCGAGCGACGAGACGAAGCACGTTGCCATCGACGACCGGATAATTTTCATTGTATGCAATGCTTGCAATCGCCGCTGCTGTATATGGCCCGATGCCGGGAATTTTTATGAGCCGGTCGTGAGTATCGGGCATCTCTCCGCCATGTTCTTTCTGAATGATTTCCGCAGCGCTTTTGAGGTTGCGGGCGCGGGCATAATAACCTAAGCCCTCCCAAACTTTCAAGACGTCAGAGAGGGATGCTTCCGCTAAAGATTTGATATCGGGAAACCTTTCGAGAAATTTCTTGTAATAGGGTACAACCGTATCGACCTGAGTCTGCTGCAGCATGACTTCTGAGACCCAAATCTCATACGGATCGGAGGTTTTTCGCCATGGCAAATCGCGCTTGTTTTTGTTGTACCAGCCAATCAGTTTTTCCGAAAACGCAGATTTGAATTTTCTTTCTAATTTCATCCCAAACTTGTTTTCGAGCTTAAGATTTTGTATATTCCAGCTTTCAAAATTGACCCGATAAGAAAGGAGCGGAGTTATGAAACAGTACTATTTCACAGAAAGTGGATACCAAAAATTAAAAAATGAAATCGATGAGTTAGAAAAATACATCAAACAAGGCATCGCAAAGGAAATTGCTGCTGCCCGTGAACATGGTGACCTTCGTGAAAATGCTGAATACGAGGCTGCCAAGAACAAACAAGCAAACTATATGGCTAAGTTAGGACAGCTACAAGAACGGTTTCGAAATGCCCGTATTATCAAAAAGGAAGAGTTACCCACAGACCTGATCACGCTTGGAAAGCGTGTTAAGATTTGTGACCTCGCGTCCGGCGATGAAGATGAGTACACGATCCTTGGCGAAGGCGAGACCGACATTGATAACGGCATCATCAGTTATCAATCTCCACTGGCAAAAGCCTTGCTCAACCACAAAATTGGTGACGTCGTCGAAGTTAACTTACCGCGCGGCCCGAGAAAATACCGGGTGCTTACAGTAGAATTCATTGAATAAAGAACAAGGTCTCCGCCCAGAATGCCCACCGAGTGTCCCTAAAAGCCCCTTTCCTCGATTTTCTTTTGGATGTTTGCCTTGATTTTGTGAATGCTGCGTTTGATGGTTTGCTTGAGAAGCTGGTTGTTCTCCTTTTCCAACTGCTCTTCCAAATATGAGATCGACTTTTCTCCCCCAAAACACCCTAATATATAAAATCCTTCCCATTTGTCAAATAGTTTTTCACGCTCGGTCAGACGAATCAAAGCCCGGTCGGAATATTCTTTGTGTGATTCCAGGTAACCGCGCTGTAACATGACGGTTTTCTTGGCCAGCATACTTCGCGAGATGACGTCGTCCGACCTTTGATACAGCCGTTCCAGCACATAAACCAGTTGCGTGCTCGCCGACTGCTTGCAAAGCGTTTGCACCTTCTGCCGAACGTTCAAGGAGTTGTTTGGATGCAGGATAAAATAGTCTTCGTCTGCCTCCCTGATCAGATCCCAATAGTAATCAATCGGATCTCTGTGTTCGATTTTTCGTTTGTGTACGATTTTGGGTCTTGTTTTCTTCTCTTTCTTGCGCTTACGTTTGCCTTTTTTCTTCATAATTTTCCTCATAACCTGCTCTAAACTAAAAGTCGGCATTTAAAGAACTGCTCTTGTTTGCAAGAGTGATTCTATTTTTCTCTGCGTCATCTTGGCGCCTTTGCGTCTTTGCGTGATAGCTCTTTTGGAGCAAGAAATCTACTCTTAAGCGCCTAAAGTTCAAAATCCAAAGCGCCATCAATTACAACTTCGGGTGGGGTTATATTAGCACGATAAACCACGATCTCAACGCCATTCTCATAGGCATCGCGCAGAGAATCGGCGTAAACGGGATCGATGGTCTCGGCCGGCATGAAAAAAGTACAATCCTCTCGATTCACCAGGAAACACATGACCGCACGGTGACCGTCGCTGACCGCTTCTTTCAAATGTCGCAGATGTTTGACACCGCGTTCGGTTTTGGCATCCGGGAACAAAGCCAAACCGTTCTCCTCAAGCGTCACATTTTTGACTTCCACAAAGCAAGTTTTTTGTCCATTTTTAAGCATGAAATCAAATCGGCAGGTGTGCTTCCAGATTACCTCCCTTTTTATGTCCGAGTATTGTGACAGCTCCGGGATTTCTCCATTGAGCAGGGCTTCGTGAATCATGCGATTCGGGTTGATGGTGTTTACCCCGACCCAGGTGGGACCGACTCTAACCAATTCCCAGGTATAAGGCAATTTCCGTTTGGGATTGCCGCTTTCGGATAAAAGCACGTCGTTTCCCTTCTGAAGCAGTCCCATCATGCTCCCGGAATTTGGACAATGCGCGGTAACCGTGCGGTCTTCAAGCTGAACGTCGGCCAGAAATCGCTTGTAGCGTTCGATCAGCTTACCGGGGATAAGAGGTTCGGGTAATTTCACTTTCAGTAAAAGATTAGTATAGGTGGCTGAACGAAAACGGGCTGTTGCTGTCGGGAGATTCCGACAGAAACTTGTCCCCGCGAACTTTAGTTTTCGTTCAGCCATTCACTAATTATGGCTTCATGATCCGTTTATAAAACTTCAGCGCATTCAATTCTCGAAACCCTTCCACATGGTACCGCAAGTAAGTGAATAAAAAATGGTCTACCTGTTGCTGATCTCTGTTCGATGTCAGCAAGCCATTCAATCGGCTCAGCGGTGTTGTTTGAAAGTCTTTCAGGCCATCGAGCGCTTCTTTTGACAAAAGCATCCCCCGCGTGGTCGGTTTTCTGCATTTTTGACAAATGTATCCCCCGCTCACAACATCAAACAAGACTTGCGCCTGAGATGGCTGTCTGCATTTCATGCAAGCGTTCAGGTCGGGTTTAATTCCCAGCGAATCAAGTAGCCGTACTTGCAATGCACGCAGACAGTTCATGGGTCGTTCAGTGTGACCGTTGATGCTTCGTATAGTTTCCAGAAGCAGTTTGAACAAAAGCGGACTCGGCGCCACGCCAAACTCGAGACGGTCGATCAATTCGCAAGCGGCCATGGAGATCGTGGTCGTTTCGAGCTCCTGTTTGTTTCTTGCGAACGACTCGATGATGTCCGCCTGACTCAAAATCTGCAAGTCGCGGCTTTCTTTTTCATAATAGACAATGGAAATGTATGTCAGAGGCTCCAGACTGCCACCGAAGCGACTCCTTGAACTGCGCGCGCCTTTTGCAATCACTTTGATTTTGCCGAAATGACGCGTGTACAGAGTCAGAATCTTGCTGGTCTCTCCCTGTTTGATGCTTTTGAGAACGATGGCTTCGGTTTTCTGAAGAGGCATGGCTTACACGTTTCTTGCTTGGGCCATCCGAGGTGATCTTAGTTTCATTAGTTGGTAATGTGGCGAAAATCCAAATGACGATGTGTTAAATTCAGACAAAGAATCGAGCCTCGAAATTAGTTTTGGTCCATTGAAACCAATTAGAATGAAAGCTCCCACGCAATGCCTTACAATAACATTCCTTGATAGAAGCCTCCATCTCAGCGTATTCCCTATCGGGTTCCGGAATATAGTGAGGTAACTCATATTCGTACATAATTTTGACCTTATATGTTCCGGGTACAAATGCATCATATAGATAAAAATTGAGCTTTTGAGCCTTAACTTTCCTCGTGTCTTGGGGCTCAATTTCAATCAGATCTGAAGGAAGATACAACTGTTTTTCTCCTACACAGTCAAATAGAATACAGTGTAGCCTGACGGTATCTAAGTCTGCATCAACTATAGTTGGATTTATTCGCTTGAAACATAGATAGTCTTTAAAGAGGTAAACGGGCACATCAGCATTGTTTTTAATTCTTAGCTCTATGAAAAAGCTTTTTTCTTGATCGACCTCTGATGTGTTCAGAACGTCAGAAATTTGAAGATCAATGACATTGTCGAAATTCGGGAAGGCCTCCCTTAAAGCTCGATGATATTTTTCACTACTGAAATCACATGTCAATTTTAATGTCCGGGATGTGAAGATTAACTTCGAAATATAAACTGTCATCTTCGTTCGAAATTGAAGAGTGCCTCTCTTCTTTTGCATAACCGATATAGCTCACAGTAAGCTTGTAAATTCCAAGAGGAATATCCGACAGTTCAAATCTTCCCATGCCATCAGTTGCAACACCAAGATTCGTATTTTCTCTAAGATGATATTAGCACCCGGAAGCGGATGGTTGCTCTCAATATCTTTCACAACCCCTGAAATTGCGGCTGCTTGAGCTTGTAGAGAACAAAGAAATAGACCAAGACTTAGGAAGGTTCTTGTTGATGTTTGGATTTTGAGCTTTGTCATTTAGGTTTTGACACTTGACATTAATATCAGACTTGAGCTTGCAGTCCTATTATCAATTCTGCCGAGAAAACAAAAGTTTGCCCTGTCATACTTCAAAAATATTGTAGAGCCAAACTAATGAACCCGAGGTAAATAAACAATCCGATGATGTCGTTGAACGTGGTGATCAAAGG
>JAABYK010000047.1:24354-25010 GCA_011775825.1 Candidatus Zhuqueibacterota bacterium
GCATTCAAAATGACCACGACCATAGACGATGCCAAAACAAAAGCAAAGGGCGGTTTGTCCAATACCGAAATAATCGCGAACAGCAAAATGCCACAAACGGTGCCATTGAAAAGAGAGACTTGAACTTCTTTGCTCACCCGTTTGAACAGACCTCCCGGATTTAACTCCCCCAACGCGATACCGCGTACGATAATGGTGGCGGCCTGAATTCCCGAGTTGCCGCCCATGGCCATCATGAGGGGGACAAAAAAGGTGGCGATGAAAATCTGTTGTAGAGAGGCCTCGAATTGCCACATGACCATGGCTGCCAAAAGCTGTCCCACGAAAGCCACAAGCAACCAGGGCAGGCGTCCGAATGAAATCTTAAACACAGAGGTTTCGCGAATCTCTTCTTCTTGCGCCAGTCCGGCCATCATTTGTATGTCTTCAGAAGCCTCTTCTTCCATGACATCCACCACGTCATCAATGGTGATGCGTCCCACCAATTTTCCCCTTCCGTCTACGACCGGAAGCGAAACCAGGTCGTAACGGCTAAAAATGTTGGCGACTTCCTCCTGATCCATATCCGTGGGAACGCTGATGACATCAGTATTCATGATGTTTTTGATGATTTCGTTGGACTTTGCCAAAATCAGCTTCTTCAACGATAAGGCGCC
>JAABYK010000047.1:25093-27870 GCA_011775825.1 Candidatus Zhuqueibacterota bacterium
AGCGCCATGATACCACCGGCCGTATCCTCCTCATGGCGCAGGAGTTTCCTGACTTCGTCCGAATCTTCTTTGTCAATGGATGCCAAAACTTTCCTTGCCACGTCTTGTGGCAATTCCGCGACGAGGTCGGTGGCATCGTCGGAATCCATCTCATCGACGATTTCGGAGAGCCGATCGTGCTCAAGCTCTTCAACCAACCACTCCCTGGACACATCGTCCAACTCTACCATGACATCCGATGCCGTGTCCACATCCAAAAGTCCGAAAACAAATGTTCTGTTTTCATCGGAGAGATTCCTGATGATATTGGCAATATCCGCCGGATGCGTATCGATGAGAATATTCCGAATCATTCGGCTGTCTCTTTCGGAAGCCAGGTATTCGATATCGTCGACGATGGTTTTTAAATCTGTTTCATCCATGAGATTTTATTAGCACTTCCTTTTCTGATAATTTTCTGATTTGAAACCTTGAAAACACGACGCTGTCATCTACTACAAATGAATGATGCTCTTTCTTTTATTTATGATCATTTAGCACTTTATTCTCTGTGACGAGTCTTCGCCACCTTTTCCAAAGCGTTCAAAAATTTACGAATGCGAACAATCTTAACACCGGAATAGTGTTTCGGTGGAAAATGGCGAGTATTTTTTGTTACAAGATAATCCGCATTTCCCGCGACTGCACATTCCAAAAAACGATTATCCGATTGGTCAGTGCAAACCGCTAACTCGATTCTCGGTTCTATCCAATCTGCTTGAAAGCGAAAAATATTCAACACCCGTTCTTTTTCATGTTGTCTTGAATTTGGGATTAGCCAATCGGCAACTGTGTTATATTCATTCCAAACAGGCTAACAGAGCAACAATTTGAAATAATCTTCTTCTCCAGTCATCCAATTGATAAGCTTTGCAGAGGCACCTCGACTACTGAGAATTGCTGACATAATATGATTCGTGTCAATCACGACACGTAATATCTTATCCACTGGCAGTATCTATATTCTTGCGATACTTTTTTATGGCATCATCAATTTCTTGCGTCTTGATCCCGCCTTCTCGACGCACTTCAGAACGAATGGATTCTACATCTTCACGGAGCTGCTCTTTCCAGGCATATCTTTCATGCAATTCTAAGAATGCCTGAATGGCTGCCTGCACATCTCCATTATAGTCATCCTTCATGACATCCCAGAAATGTTCTTCAAGGGGCGTTGGTAAATCAATCGAAATCATGGTTTCACCTCAATTTGAATGATTTGCCTTTCCAAATTAGGCCCAAAATCTGGACGATACAGTTGTTTTACTGATTAACCTTAAAATTCTCACATGTGCGCAGTTTCGTTCAGCTCAACAAATTACTCAAAGACACAAACTCCTCCGGACTTAATTGTTCCGGACGTTTCTCCAACTCAAAATCCACATCATTCAGTTTTTTTGCGAATTCCGGTATGCTTTTCAGAGACTTTCTCAGCATCTTCCGCCGCTGCTGAAACGCACCGTGGATGAGTTCGTCCAACACATCTTCATTTTCTATTTGAAACGCTTTTTTGGAAAACAGCCAGCGCACCACTGAGGAAGCCACTTCGGGTTTTGGTCGAAACACGTTCCTTGACACGTTGAACAGAATGTCGGGTTCCGAATACAGTTGAGACACTACGGATAGAATCCCATAATCTTTTGTGCCGGGACTTGCCACAATTCTTTGTGCCACCTCTTTTTGGATCATCAAGGTCATATCGAAAATCCGTTCTCGGAGTTCCAACACTTTAAATATGACCGGACTCGTAATGTGATAAGGAATATTCCCCAAAATTCTGAACCTGCCTGTGTGCGTCTCCACCCACTCATCGAGGTGAATTTTTAGAAAATCAGCCTGAATTAAGTGAAAATTCTCAAATTCTGGAAATTCGGTCTCAAGCTGTTCAGCAAGTTTGGTGTCGATTTCGACTGCGATGACCTTTGCCACCTTGGGTAGCAGATATTTAGTTAAAACCCCAAAACCGGGTCCGATTTCCAAAACAACGTCCTTCGGATTTGGGGCTAACGCTTGAATGATCTTGCGGGCGATATTCTCGTCCACCAAAAAATTTTGCCCGAGGCTTTTCTTGGGACGAAATGTGGTGTCAATCATTCCATGTCCTTCTGCCCCAATCCAAACAGCTTGTGTGCATTTTCCGTGGTGACTCTGCGCAACTCAGTGACATCAACGCCTTTAATTTCTGCCAGTTTATTCGCGATGAAAGCGACATGCGACGGTTCATTGCGACGGCCTCGTTTCGGTTCCGGAGAAAGAAACGGCGAATCGGTTTCCAACAAAAGCCGGGTCAAAGGCACGAGGTTCGCCACTTCCGGCAGTTCGGATTTCTTAAATGTCAAGTTGCCCGTAAACGAAATATGAAATCCCACGGCCAGAACTTCCTCCGCAATGACTTTGTCTTCTGAAAAACAATGGAACATACCCGCCAAACCTTCTGTCCCTTCGGATTTCAACACGTCTAAGATTTCTCTTCCGGCTTCGCGGTTGTGAATCACAATGGGCAATCCCAATTCTTTTGCCAGGTTGATCTGAGCTCGGAAGGCCTGCTCCTGAACGTGCACCGGGCTTTTATCCCAATAAAAATCCAGCCCGATTTCGCCAATGGCCACGGCCTTGTCGTGTTGAGTAAGTTCTCGCAATTCAGACAATGAATGGTCGTTGAGCCTGGTTGAGTCGTTGGGATGGATGCCAACGGCTGCATAGAGTCCATCGTATTCCTCGGCCAACTCAAGGCAGCG
>JAABYK010000042.1:0-3186 GCA_011775825.1 Candidatus Zhuqueibacterota bacterium
AACGAAAGCGAAGAGCTCTTCCTGCAGCTCAAAGGCGACATCAAGATCAAGCTTTATTGGGACGGCAAACACTGGGAGGAGACGATCCGTGAAGGCGAGATGTTTTTGCTGCCTCCGAAAGTGCCGCATTCTCCCCAACGATTCGCCAACACCTACGGTTTGATTATCGAAAAGCACCGTGAAAAAGGCGAAAAGGACGGTTTCCTGTATTTTTGCGAACAATGCGGCAATCTCCTTTACGAAGAATACTTTTTTCTCGAAGACATCGTGAAACAGTTCCCAATGGTGATGCGCAACTTTTACTCGTCGCTCGAACGCCGCACCTGCAACGAATGTGGTCACGTGATGGAGCTGCCGCCCAACTGGGAAGAAAGCGTCAAAAAGCGCAGCGAAGACAATGAATACGCCGAGGATCCGTTCGCGGAAGTCCACGGCAAATCCTGGTGAGCACATCAACACAGGCCAACGTGACCCATTTCAAAATCGACATCCACACGCATATCTTGCCCAGGGATTGGCCGCGGCTCAAGGAGCGGTACGGCTACGGCGGATTTATTTATCTCGAGCACACCGGGACGGGCTGTTCGCGCATGATGAAAGACTCCGGCGAGTTTTTCCGGGAAATTCGCAGTGACTGTTGGGATGCACACGTCCGGATGCGCGATTGCGATGAGCACGGTGTGAACGTGCAGGTGCTTTCGACGGTGCCGGTGATGTTCAGTTATTGGGCCAAACCGGAACACACTTTGGATTTGGCAAAAATCCTCAACAATCACATTGCAGAAACTGTGGCAGAGTTTCCGGACCGTTTTGCGGGTCTGGGAACGCTGCCCATGCAAGCGCCCAATCTCGCCATCAAAGAGCTCGAACGTTGTGTCCAAGATTTGAACCTGGCGGGAATCGAGATCGGCACCCACATCAACGATTGGAATTTGGATGACCGGAATCTGTTTCCGGTTTTTGAGGCAGCCCAGGATTTGGGGGCCGCGGTGTTCGTTCATCCCTGGGACATGATGGGCAAAGATAGCATGCCAAAGTACTGGCTGCCGTGGCTCGTCGGCATGCCCGCCGAAACCAGCCTGGCCATCTGTTCCATGATTTTCGGGGGCGTGTTCGAACGACTGCCAAACCTGCGAGTGGCGTTTGCGCACGGCGGCGGCGCGTTCCCGGCCACCATCGGCAGAATTGAGCATGGATTTAACGTCCGACCGGATCTGTGCGCGGTAGACAACGATACCAGTCCGCGGGAATACCTGGGAAGGTTCTATCTGGATTCCCTCGTGCACAGTCCAGCCGTTCTGAACTACTTGATCGACTTAGTCGGAGCAGACAAAATTGCCCTGGGCTCGGACTACCCGTTTCCATTGGGTGAGCACGTTCCCGGTAAGATGATTGAAACCATGTCCAACTTGAGCGAATCCACAAAAGAACAACTCTTCTCCGGGACGGCGTTGAACTGGTTAGGACTGCGTAAAGACAGATTTTCCCGTTGAGAATCGAATTCAAAATCGCATCAAAATCTTACTCAGTGGATCTCAGCAAGCCACTTGATATTTCCATTCCTTTGATGTTTGATGGAGAGCAGCCCAACACGTATGGCGTGCCTCGTGCCACAGCACAGGTCTATGAGGACGAGAACTTCATCGGCGACACCCGAAGAGGCGGCAGTTGCAATTTCGAAGAATACAAGCTGATTCCACATTGCAACGGTACGCATACCGAATGCGTCGGCCACATTTCATTGGAGCGAATTTCCATCGGTTCGGTGTTACGGGACGATTTTATCCCGGTTTCTCTGGTCACGGTGAACCCGGTTTCAGCAAGAGAAACAACGGATTCTTACATCCCAACGAAAAACGATGACGACACCCTTATCACCGCCAAATCGCTGTCCGCGGCTTTGTCACAGACTTCAAAAGAATTCCTGACGGGCTTGATCCTACGCACCCTGCCCAATGACCGGTCGAAACTCTCGCGAAATTATCTCGAGCACCCTCCCCCCTATTTCTCTGTAGAGGCGATGCAGTATCTTGTCGAATTGGGCGTTCAACATCTGTTGGTGGACATGCCTTCAGTGGATCGGGCCTTTGACGAAGGCAAGCTCACGGCTCATCATATTTTTTGGAACGTGCCCTATGAAAGTCATGATGTGGATAGGAATCACTGTTCTCCGAACACGATCACGGAGATGATTTTTGTTTCTGAGGAATTAGAGGACGGCTCATATTTGTTGAATTTGCAGATTCCCAATTTCGTTGCGGATGCTGCGCCAGGCCGTCCGCTCATTTATGCTGTTGAAACGGGTTGAATTAGGAGGAAGTATGCTGTCTAAATCTCGCGCTTACTTAACGTTGCTCTGTATCGGCCTGCTGCTTTCGTTTTACGCATGCCAGACAAATCGTCCATTAAAGGACTCAAGCGAGGAAGATGGGACCGAACCTCCCAGGACGGTCAAAGGCACCATGCAAGCTCGTCCAGGCGGACCGATGGAACTCGTGGAGGTGGGCGTGCACGAAGTCCCGGTCAACCCTCCTCTGGTTGAGGCAGAGCAGGCGTCTTTAAGAAATGACGATCTGGTATTGGGTATTGTGACTGATGGCGAGGCCGTTGCGTATCCGATTCGATACCTCGCCATGTACGAGATTATCGACAGCAAAGTTGGGAAACTGCC
Organism: Candidatus Zhuqueibacterota bacterium; assembly: GCA_011775825.1. GTDB lineage: Bacteria > Zhuqueibacterota > Zhuqueibacteria > Oceanimicrobiales > Oceanimicrobiaceae > JAABYK01. The sequence continues at coordinate 2,672 of JAABYK010000042.1, forward strand.
CGTCGCGCCAACGTGGTGACCGATCACGGGATCCGGCGTCGTGTACGCTCGAGAGACAGATGGGAAGACTCTGACATTTGATTTTGCCGAGGGTTTGATCAAGAACAATCTGCTGTTTGTGGATCGCGAAACCGGGTCCATTTGGTCACAACTGGATGGCAAAGCGGTCAGCGGAGCAATGAAAAATACACGTCTGGAGGTGATTCCGTCCATTCAAACCACATGGGCCCACTGGCGCAAAATGCATCCCGATACCCAAGTCATGATTCAAAAAAACAAGGAGGGCCGTCCGTATCTTTATCGCAACCGGCGCCCCGGCACACCTCGTCCTAGCAAGCGACCGAACTCGCATGACACGTCTAACNNCTGTCGAAAGTCACCACCCCCATTAAAATGGAGATTGGTAAAGAGATCATCACGGTTCATTATAAGGCAGAGGCATTCACAGCCTGGGCAGAAGATGAGGATGGCGAGCTGCTTGCCGGGGTCCTGGCCTACCGCAACGGCTGGATAGA
>JAABYK010000042.1:3282-9939 GCA_011775825.1 Candidatus Zhuqueibacterota bacterium
AAAAAATTAAGGCAAAATAATTTAATGGCAAAACCATTGACAAGAAAGGTAATTCTTTAGCTATCTGAACGAGTGGAGCGCAAAAATCAGTGAGCGAAACGAACATATTTTTGCAATGCGCAGTGTATATACGGCAAAAGTACTCCCGAACCTTCGGGATGACTTTTGCACTCCAAACCCCTACCTTCGGAGACCCCTATTCAGGTGGCTAAAATGTTGCCAAGAAAGGAATGCCAATAACTCATGGTGCCGCAAACAACATCGGAAAGCTTTTTTGTTTTGACAAAACAGCAATAAAGGTTTAATTATTTTGCCATATAATAATTCTGCCATCAGAAGTTGAAAGTTAGACTACTTTGTTTTAATAGTATTGCCCAAAATAGTTTTGCCCCTTATTGCGATTTTTTGAAATAACCTGAGTAATTACAATTTTTTTATCATTTTGACCTTAATTAATTANNGGAAAGCTGAACAGTTACATATTTTTTATCTCTATTAGGGTCAAAACGAAAGGTATCGCCATGCCGGAATACCACACAACTCAATCGTACGCCAACAAATTGGATGAGCAGGATCCGTTAGCTCGCTACCGCGATCTGTTTTTCATTCCGAAGTCAGAAAAGGGCAAAGACTGCATCTACTTCTCGGGTAACTCACTGGGCTTGCAACCGAAGAACGCTAAAGAATACGTCGAGCAGGAATTGGACGACTGGGCGAAACTCGCGGTGGAGGCTCATTTTGAAGCCAAACATCCCTGGCTACCCTATCACGAGTTCCTTGCCGAACAAATGGCTCAATTGGTGGGCGCCAGCCCCTTCGAAGTAGTGGTAATGAACAGCTTGACCGTAAATCTGCATCTCATGCTGGTTTCGTTCTATCAACCAACTGCGACTCGGCACAAAATTGTCATGGAAGATCGCGCCTTTCCTTCCGACCAATACGCGGTCAAGTCGCAAATCAAATTCCGAGGATTCGATCCGAAGACAAGCCTCATTGAGCTGAAGCCGCGCCCCGGAGAGTCCACCCTCCGTACAGAAGATATTGAAACGTTTATTGAAAAAGAAGGCGACACCGTCGCCCTGATCCTGCTTGGAGGCATCAACTACTATACCGGTCAGGCCTTCGAGATGCATCGAATCACCCAAGCTGGTCACAAAAGGGGCTGCCTCGTCGGCTTTGATTTGGCCCACGCCGCCGGCAATCTGAGGTTGAATCTGCACGATTGGGATGTTGATTTCGCGGTTTGGTGCTCATACAAATATCTGAACGCCGGCCCGGGAGCGGTGGCCGGATGTTTCGTCAATGAACGCTTTGCCAATCGTTCCGACATCCCGAGACTGGCCGGTTGGTGGGGGCAAAACAAGGAGACCCGATTTCAAATGGGGCCGGACTTTGAGCCGATTCCCGGCGCCGAAGGTTGGCAAATCAGCAATCCGGCGATTCTGCCAATGGCGACTCTGAGGGCCTCCATGGATATTTTTAGCGAAATCGGCATGGAAAAGTTGCGTGCGAAAAGTGAACGGCTCACCGGTTACCTGGAGTTCTTGCTCAACCAGCAACAAAACGACCGGGTGCACATCATCACGCCCGAGCATCCGGGTCAACGAGGATGCCAGCTTTCCATCAGGGTTCAAGAAGAAGGCATGGCTTTGTATGAGAAGCTAAGAGCCAATGGGGTCGCCTGCGATTGGCGTCAACCGGATGTGATTCGCGTGGCGCCGGTTCCGCTCTACAATGAATTCATGGATGTCTATCGATTTGCCGAAATCTTCCAAAGAGAGTATCACAGCATTTTTGATTGATTTCATTGTCTATTAACCTTCAGGGGCATGGCTTTTGGGGACACGGAGTTCACCGAGAAATCTGAGGACACGAAGTATTTCAATGAAGCTGAAATTGGAACCTTGCTCAAAACCCGGGCTAAAAATAGGACCAATCCAATCACGGACATTTCAGTCAAGCGCTACTCAGTGTCCTCTGTGAAATTTCTGAGCACTCAGTGGTACCAATGATCAAATCACTTTATTCTAACTTTAAACTTCATATATAAATACGTTTTCAGGAGGGGTTTAAATCATGGCGAAGAAGAAAAAGAAGAGAAAAAGGGCACCGCAATCCTCGTCCTCGCTTTCACCAAAAAAATATGTTATGACCAAAGCGCGTCAACTTCCCATCCATGAATGTTTGATTACACAGGATTGGGAAGAGGTTGGTGTGGCAAGCATTCTCATAACGAGAAAACATAAGAACGATAAAATTACATTCGGTTTATACCTTGTGGATTTGTTGTGTCTTGGCGTAAAAGACACGTTCTTTGAGTTCAATTTAGCTACATATGAGTACCAAAGCTTTCTGGAAAAATGCCAGGAAGAACAAGACTGGGTAGAATGTGATTACGACTTGGCCCACAATATCATTTACGGGGCAGTCGAATTCGCCGAGAAATATGGCTTTAAACCGCACAAGGATTTTGCGGTGACGCGCCACATTCTCAAAGAACATGACGAAAACACGCCGTCAATGGACATTGAATTTGGGGAAGATGGCAGGCCTTGTCTTGTCTCAACAGTTTATGAAGATCCATCTCAGAATATCGCACAACTGGACAAGACGGCCGGCAAAGGCAATTATGATGTGGTGCATCTTGATAAGTTTGGCTTTGTTAAAGAAATGGATGACGAAGAATGGGACGATGAAGAGGACTGGACCGAATGGGACGATGAATGGCAACTGGACGATCACGAGGAAGAACAGTCTGAAGAGGAGGTGTTCGAGCTCCTCGATTATTTATATGAGCAAAAGTTTGGCCAGGAGCGGGCGTCTCCTGAGCAAAAAGAGATCAAATTGCATAGCTACACGATTCACTTCGACGCCATCGAATCACCACACTATGCTCTGACTCCAGAACAGCGGAAAGAGGCGCAAAATCTCTATAAACTTTGTGTGGTTAATCCCAAGCAGGCCATCCCCTTGTTAAAAGAAAAGACCAAACAACACCCGGACCACCCGCTCTATTATAACTACCTGGCGAATGCTTATGAAAGCGCCAGAAAACATCGACAGGCTCAGAAAATCGTCGAAGAGACCTATAAAAAATTCCCGGATTACTTGTTTGCCAAGTGTAATTATGCCCAGTATTTGTTCAACAAAAACAAGCTCGACCAGATACCCGCGGTATTCGACAATAAGTTTGAGTTGAAATCCCTGTATCCCCAAAGGGATGAATTTCACATTAACGAAGTTTTGGCTTTTAACGCGATCATGTGTAGATATTTTACAAGAATTGATGACATGAGGACGGCGCAGGTTTATTATAAGCTGTTGAAAGAGTTCGAAGACTTCGAACATCCAATGAAGGAAGTGGCGTTGCGTGAACTCAGATTGAAAAAATTCGAAAAGTTATCTGAACTTGAGCCAAACGACTGGCAGTCCTGAATTGCCAAACAACAGAACATGACAACTTCTACTGATTCTTCACACACTCGGGTCACGTTAATCGGCGCAGGATTGGCCGGTTCTCTGCTTGCCATTTATCTAGCCAAAAAGGGCATAAAAGTCGATGTCTATGAGCGGCGACCGGACATGCGGAAGGTGGACATCAGTGCCGGGCGTTCCATCAATATGGCCCTGTCCACGAGAGGCATTCATGGGTTGAAAGAGGTCGGAATACATGACAAGATCATGGCCAAAGCCATTCCCATGAAAGGCCGCATGATGCATTCCGTTGAAGGCAAACTCAGCTTCCATCCCTACGGGAAAGAAGAATGGGAATTCATCAACTCCATCTCGCGCGCCGAATTGAACATGGCGTTGATGAACGAAGCGGAAAACTACCCCGATGTCAACTTTCACTTTAACCAAAAATGCACAGGCTTCGACGTCAAAAACCGCGAACTCGCATTGTACGATGAAACAACCGACCGTGAAACCAGGCTCCCGGTCAACACCATGATTGCCACCGATGGCGCCAGTTCCGCCATTCGACTTGAGATGACAAAACGAGACCGGTTTAATCTCTCCCAACACTACCTCGAACATGGCTATAAGGAATTGACCATTCCACCCGGTGCTGACGGTGAGTTTCTGCTGGAAAAACATGCCTTGCATATTTGGCCGCGCGGCACTTATATGCTGATTGCACTGCCCAACCTCGACGGAAGCTTCACCTGCACGTTGTTTTTTCCATTTGAGGGCGAATTTAGCTTTGAAACGCTGAACACCGAGGAGAAGGTCCTCAGTTTTTTCAAAGCGCAATTTCCCGATGCCGTACCGCTCATGCCGACATTGCAGGAGGACTTTTTTGCCAATCCCACCGGCTCACTCGTCACCATCAAATGCGCTCCCTGGTTCGTAGAAGACAAAGCGCTATTGCTCGGTGACGCAGCCCACGCCATCGTGCCGTTTTTCGGACAGGGCATGAATTGCGCGTTTGAAGATTGTACCTACTTAAATCACTGCATCGAGAAGTACGGCACAGATTGGCAGAAGATTTTCCCGGAATACCAAAGCCTTCGAAAAGCGAACACGGATGCCATTGCGGACATGGCGCTGGAAAATTTTATCGAAATGCGCGACCGCGTGGCCGACGCCCAATTTCTATTGAGGAAAGACGTCGAATTTGCCCTGGAAGAAAAATATCCGAACAGATTCATCCCCAGATACTCCATGGTGTCATTTCATCGCATCCCCTATGCCACGGCTTATGAGCGGGGAGAGATCCAGGAGGAAATCCTCGATGAATTGTGTCAGTCTATCCAGAGCGTTGACGAACTGGACTGGCAAAAAGCCGACTCGCTCGTTCAGCAACGCTTACCGAAAGTCGAGTAATCGACGCCTTTCTAAAGAGCCCTCGCTTAATTCGATCCCCCGGAGGCTCCAAGCCTCCGGGGGGTGACCGCGCTCCAAGCCGATTTTGTGCTCCTGCATTCTGGAAATAAATGTTCAGGCTGAAAGCTGAAGTCGGCTGTCAAACTCGATTTTTCTGTCTTTCTATTTTCTGTTACAACGACATTTAAGCTTCATTGTGAACGAAAACTCACATAGTGCTGCAAGTAGTTTTGGAGATGCCCCGCGATCAACGCTTCATAATCCTCCAACGATTCGGAGTATCCGATATGCTTGAATCTCAATTTACCCTCTCGGTCGACAATCATCAAGGTCGGATAGTATTTGATCCCTAACTTCGTCGACAAAGTGGCATCCGTGTCGTAGGCCACCGGAAACGAGTAGCCATTCTGCTCCACAACGGCCCGCACCCGGTCGATTGAATCCCCGTCCTGACCTGTGTTGACTGCCAGAAATGCCACGCCTGGATTGTCTTTGTATTTGTCGAATACACGATGAAACTCCGGCAAAGCTTTCCGACAGGCCCCGCACCAGGTCGCCCAAAATTCCAGAATCAGAATTTGGCCTTCAAAATCGGTGGAGTTGATGACATTGCCCTGCAAATCCAAGAGACGAAAATCTTCGATCGGCTCATTCAACCGAGCCGTCACGATCCATCGATAGATGCTTTTGCGTGCAATCCAGAGTGCAGAGAAACAAATGAGTCCGGCAATTACGGCATATTTAAGAATCCGCATGATGGCCTCCTACATTTAGGTTGAACAAATGGGAGTGCAAAAATCAGCGAAGCGTATTTTTGCAAATGGGTGGACGAAACGACCGATTTTTGCACTCCTGTGATGACGAAAAAATAGTTTGCACTACAGCGAAAGTTATCAATTATGGCAAAAATTTGAACTCAACCTCAAGCGGTGTGAGCGGCATCATGGAACTCACCCCCCAACCCCCTTCTCTTGTGAAGAGAAGGGGGTTATTCTAACAGCATGTCCATGCGCGGAACAAAGTCCCCCTCTCTTGGTCAAGAGAGGGGGATTTAGGGGGTGAGTTCTCAAGAAAGTGTCGCTGTAGTACTTTTAGAATTCGAACGCTCCTTAAAACAAAGGCGTGGGAATGTCTCCCCATTTGACATACTCCGGCGGTGTCTTGATTGCCGTCACCTCGCCTTTGGCTTTATCCACGTACGCCAAAAGGACAGGCTGCCTTCCGTACGCATTCTCGATAATGTCTCGACCTTGCATCAACTGGTTTGTCACGAGTTTGGCCTTTGTGAACAGCACTTTGTATTTGCTGCGGTCATAATTTGCCGGCTGATGATGTCCGTGCACGCCCTCCGGTATGTTCTCGAGGGGCACATCCGGCAAATACCACTCAGCCGGGACGACGTAATTGAGATAAACCTCGGCGTGGCCATTCTGTGCTTGATGCATGCGGAGCGCCACATCCGGATCCTTGAGCACAATTTGCACTATTTTCTGCAGTTCCGGTTCGCTCATGTATTCTGCCGAGATGGTCACGCTGTTCTCGGAAGAAACGGCCGCGATCTTGGACAAAGAATAGTTGCGCAGAGCAAAGGCGGCGCTTATCGAGATCGTCAGGACCAACAAATAGAGTCCCACCGCTGCGAACCGCCCAAAACGCGATTTGGGCAAACCGAGTAGTTTGTCGAAAAAGGCAAATCGGCCCGGAAGGAACATCGACGTTTGGGCTTGATAGGCCTTGTAGCGCTCACCGAATTGTTGCTCACATTCCCGCTCTTCTTTTTTGGCAAGCAAGAAATAGACAAACAGCATGGTCACGTAGATGATCAGCACC
>JAABYK010000440.1:0-30424 GCA_011775825.1 Candidatus Zhuqueibacterota bacterium
ATTATGGTCAACGCACATGCCGGAGTGAAAACCGGGGAAGACGGCCCCACGCACGCAGACCCCCAGGTGCTGCAGTTGCTGCAGGAGAATTTCCCCAAAGGCGTGCTGATTACGCTGACGCCGTGGGACCCTCAGGAGGTTTGGCCGCTCATGGTCGCCGGTCTGAAGGCGCGACCGGCCATACTTTGCCCGTTTGTCACCCGTCCGCCGGACAAAGTCATCAATCGGAAGGAGTATGGTTTGCCTCCGGCGCACGCTGCGGTCAAAGGCATTTATGCGATTCGCAGAGCCGATCCCACGGTCAAGCAGCAGAGCGGAACCGTCGTTTTGCAAGGCAATGGCGTGGCCGCGATTTTTGTACATGAAGTGTTGCCGATGCTGGATGAGAAGGGCCTCAATCTCAACGTGCTTTACATCTCCAGTGCCGAACTCTTCGACCGACTGCCTGCGGTTGAGCAGGAGCAGATCTTCCCGGAGACCTGGACTTACGAATCCATGGGCATCACCGATTTCACCCTGCCGACGATGTATCGCTGGGTGCGCTCGAACGAGGGCATTCGCAGAACGTTGCATTCATTTCGCGATCACCACTACCTGGGCAGCGGACAGGCACATAAAGTCTTGCAAGAGGCGGGCATTCACGCGGAAGGCCAAATAACCGCGATTCTGGATTACGCAAAATCCATGGAAAAGCGTTCCCATGCTGGATATCAACCCCAGCGATTCAGCGAATTCCCGGCCAACAATCATGTGCAATTGAATGTTGAAAATATCAAGCTCACCTGTGTAACCTGTGGTGCCACTGTCGATCCCATGGAGTATTTCGGAGATGCGCCGCTTCCAACGGACGAGTACTGCGTTGAGTGTGAATATCGGGATCCAAAAGTCTGTCCGTACTGCAAGGCGTACTGGATCAACGAAAACTCGAGCGTCGAATTCCACTGCTCGAAGTGTGCAGCTTGACGAATGACGACCTGTTCTTTGATACGCGAAGTTGTGTCGGAGCGAGGCTTAACTCTAACAGGGTTCCGAACCCTGTTAGAGTTTGTAAAGGGGCTTTGTAAAGCAAATTGTGAATCATTGCGCAGCTTACGAAACGATTTGTCATAATGGAAATCATCACGCATCTTCTCATTGCAGGGTGGGACGCTCTCGTTGAGTATTTGTCCGGCCATGTCCTCACATGTCTGGTTCCGGCGTTTTTTATCGCAGGAGCCATTCGAGAGTTTATTTCCCAGCCGTCGATTTTGAAATACTTTCGTGCTGATAGCAACAAGTGGCTGGCCTTTAGTGTTGCATCCGTTTCAGGTACCGTTCTGGCTGTCTGTTCTTGCACTGTGCTGCCCATGTTTGCCGGGCTTTATATGGGTGGCGCAGGCATCGGGCCAGCCACGGTTTTTTTGTATGCCGGCCCGGCGATCAATATTCTTGCCGTAACCTATTCCGCAAGATTATTGGGTCTGGATATCGGCATCGGTCGCGTGCTGGGCGCGGTGGCTTTTTCCATGGTAATCGGATTTTTGATGGCAAGCTTTTACAAGAAGAAAACAGAGGAAACGGTGACGCCGGCGCTGGAGATGGCCCCTTCGGAAGACACCAAAAGCGGCCAACAGCTTCTCGCCTTTTTTGCGGTGTTGGTTGGGATTTTGGTCTTCGGCGCCGGCAAAAATTGGACAGTGACGATCGGCCTCGTGATTGCTTTGGTTGGCATGCTGTTCCTCTGGTTTGATCGAAACGAAATTGAGGCTTGGCTTTCTTCCACCTGGCATCTGACGCGGCTCATCGCACCCTGGTTGCTTATCGGCGTGTTTGCTGCGGGAATTCTGCGTGCACTTCTTCCTCAGAATCTGGTTTCGCAGTGGCTGGGTGGGAACAGTGTAGAGTCCAATCTGGTGGCGTCGCTTTTCGGGTCGGTCATGTATTTTGCCACGCTCACGGAAGTTCCCATCGTTAAAGCATTCGCCGAATTGGGCATGGGCAAGGGGCCGTCTTTGGCGCTCCTGCTGGCAGGTCCGGCGTTAAGCCTTCCCAGCATGTTGGCGATACGCAGCGTGTTGGGTGTACAAAAAACCGTAACCTACATCGCCCTGGTGGTGATCATGGCCACCGTATCGGGACTTATTTTTGGAGGCATTGTGGCCTGATGAATGCCGAAATCCAAAAAATTACGGTCGGCGAGTTAAGAGTTGGCCTTGTTGGTTTGGAGGAAGTTTTTCAGCAAGTAAGCGAAAAAAACATTTCAAACGGGACCGGGCTTAAGCAACGGCTTCTTGATGAAGTGAAGAAGCGCAACTATGTGCCTTCAAGCATGGAAAAGAAACTCGAAGCCGCCCTGCTTAAAGAATACAAAAAATTCCTGGGGGAGGAGGTCGAAGAAAATCACGCTTCGGGGTTGGAGATACGAGTTCTTGGCCCCAGTTGCCGAGCTTGTGACAAAGTGTATCGCGATACCAAAACCGTTCTTGCCGAACTTGGCAAAGCGGCTGATTTGGAACATATCAGAGATCTGAAAGAGATTGGTCGGTACGGCATGATGGCCACGCCGGCTCTGATCGTGAACGGCAAAGTGAAATCATCCGGAAAGATTCCATCTAAGAAACAGCTCAAGAAATGGCTTGAGGAGGCATGATGGCAGAGACAGCTTACTTTAAATGTTTAAGATGCGGGCATGAATATGTTGATGAGTATACACCAAAGGTCGTCGAGGAGCGCACCTGTCCGAACTGTGCCAGCAACAGCGTGAGACGACTGAAGTCACCGCCGGCAAAAAGTAAAGCAAACTAACTTTGAAAGAGGGAGCCTGCTTTTTAGCCGGGTCCTTTTTATGCTCAAGGCTTGGAACAAGCGCTAAGCGCATTTCTCAAAAATGAGAAAAATGTTCGCAAATCCGTCTTTGCATGTTCCTGCTGGAAAAGATTCATGGACATTAGTCCAATAAAATCAATCGATTACTTTCCGCCGCATTCATACCAAATGTTCTATCTTTTGGTATGGATATTGAATGTTATTATCTTTGGTTGGGAGGCAGATCTAAACTGATTCGAGACAATTTGTAAACATTTAATAGCTAACCAAAGCCTCATGATTCAATTCGTTAAGAGGAGGTGATCCCTATGTCAATTCCACAGACCGTCAAATCCTATCTCGATGAGAATAAGACTCCCTATGAGTCGATTCATCATCGCCGGGATTACACGGCACAAGAGACCGCTGCAGATACGCACACCAAAGGCAAGGAGTTCGCAAAGACCGTTATTCTGTTTGTGGACCAGAAGTACTGCATGGCCGTTCTACCGGCGATTTATCAGGTCGATCTCGACAAAATAAAAAAGGAACTGAATGCGAAAGAAGTGAATCTTGCTACGGAAGAGGAAATCTCCCAACTCTGCCGGGATTGCGAAATCGGTGCCATGCCGCCATTTGGTAATCTGTACGATCTGCCGGTTTATGTGAGTCATCATCTGACTGAAGATAACATGATTACCTTTAATGCCGGTACGCACGAAGACGTGATTCGCATGATGTACGATGACTTTGAGAAGTTGGTCAACCCGAAAGTGCTGGACATGACCTCAAATCATTCATGAAGGACGCGAAACATATCCTGGTCATCAATCCCGGCTCCACAAGCACCAAGCTTGCCCTCTTTCGGCAGCAGGACGCGGTTTGGCAGGAGAATTTGGAGCACATACCTGAGGAGCTGAAACCCTTCGACCGAGTGTGGCAACAGCTCGAGTTTCGACTGCAACTGATCGAAGCCCATCTGTCGCAGAGGCAACTCGATTACGCGGAGCTTGCAGCGGTGGTCGGCAGAGGCGGTTTGCTGAAACCCATGGAAGGGGGCACCTATTTGGTGAATCAGCAGATGCTGAAAGACGCACGGGCTGGCCTTCAAGGTGAGCATGGTGCCAATCTGGGGTGCGCTTTGGCCTATGACATTGCCCAGAAAGCGGGTGTGTCTGCGTATGTCGTGGATCCGATTTCAGTGGACGAGTTCGAGCCTCTTGCCCGATATTCGGGACATCCTTTAATCGAGCGAAGATGTCTGTCTCATGCGCTTAACATTCATGCGGTCACACGAAAGGCTGCAGAAATGCTTGAAGTCGAGTACTCTGTTTCGAATTTCATTGTGGCACATTTGGGAGGTGGGATTTCCGTGGCACCCGTCCGGGGCGGTAAAATCGTTGATGTGAACGATGCCTCCAGCGCCGGTCCGTTTTCTCCCGAGCGGACTGGCGGACTGCCACTGCAGCCATTCATCAAACTGTGCTTTTCGGGCAAGTATTCCGAAAACGAGATGCGGAGGCTGGTCATGGGCAACGGAGGACTCCGGGCCTATCTCGGCACCACCAGTAAAAAAGAAGTTGAGGACAGAATCCAGCACGGGGATCACATGGCCGCCGAGGTGTATCAGGCCATGATCTATCAAATCGCCAAAGAGATTGGCGCCATGGCAACGGTGCTGCATGGCAACGTTCGGGCGATTGTGTTAACCGGCGGTCTGGCAAAATCGCAAATCGTCACGCAGTGGATCAAAGAACGGGTTGGTTTCATTGCAGAAGTGGTGATATTGCCGGGCGAGTTTGAAATGGAAGCCATGAATTTGGGGGTCCTGCGGGTGTTAGAAGGCAAGGAAACAGCGAAGATTTACGGTTAAGCAGCGCTACAGCGAAAGATTGGACAAGGAATTGTCAGCAAGAACATTATATGTCAAAATGATTAGGGTCAAAATGATTGGTTTGGANNCCGATAGTTGGTTCTCGTCACCGTAACAAGAGGTTTTACAAAAGGCAGAATGATTTTCCGACAGAATAATTGTCGTGGTAAATTTAATCATTTTGCCCAAAATAGTTTTGCTCTATTTCACTGTGCATCAAGCGCCAAAAAAGCGAAGATTCGCTGTAAGTAGAACAGACTCATGATAAGAAATTTTGGCGAACTTTTGGAGGCGGCGCAACGCAAAGGGCCAAAACGCGTCGCATTAGCTGCCGGTGATGACGAAGCGGCCCTTTCGGCACTTTTGGAAGCCAGGAAGCTGGGTTTAGCGGAGGGACGAGTGTTTGGCGATCGCGAGAAGACCCGGGCGGTTGCGGAACAACTTGGCGCAACCCTCGATGACTTTTTGGAGATGCAGCATATCCCCGATGAAGCTTTGGCTGCCAAGGAAGCGGTGAAGTCGATAAAGCGAGGCGACTCGGACATTTTGCTGAAAGGCAAGGTTCAAACCTCGGCATTTCTTAAAGCCGTTCTGGATGCAAATGATGGCCTGCGAACCGGGCGACTTCTGAGCGACGTGTTTATTTTTGAAGATCCGCGGCGTGCCGAAAATCAGTTGATCATGATCACCGATGGTGGGGTGAATCTGGCGCCTGACCTGCAACACAAAAAAGAGATCTTGTTGAATGCGGTGGATGTGGCGCATCGATTGGGAAATCAGATGCCAAAGGTGGCCGTGCTTTCGGCAGTTGAGACCGTGTATCCGGACTTGAGTTCCACCGTCGATGCCGCCTTGCTGGCGAAAATGAACCAGCGCCGACAAATAAGCGGCTGCATTGTGGACGGTCCGCTGGCCCTCGACAATGCCGTCTCTCCCGAAGCTGCGAAAAGAAAAGCACTGGATTCGCCGATAGCTGGAGCGGCCGATATTCTCATCTGTCCCACGATTGAATCCGCCAATCTCCTGGCCAAGGGGACGACCTATTTTGCCGAGTTTCGATTGGCGCATGTGATCATGGGGGTTGCTGCGCCGGTGCTGATCCCATCCAGGGCCGATTCACCGGATGCAAAACTTCTGTCCATCGCGCTCGGGATATTGGTGTCAGATAAATGACAAGGCCTATGTATTTATTTAATAGTCATGGGCGAATACGGATAAAAAGATTAATCAATTTCTAAACTCAAACAACAAGGAGAGGAACGATGTTAAATAAGATTGCTTTGATTGGTGCGGGCAACATCGGGGGTGTATTGATTCAGGAAATTGTGCGTCGTCGTCTTGCCCGCAATGTGGCCGTGGTTGACGTGAAAGAACCCGATTTGGCGAAAGGCAAAGCATTGGATATCGCTGAGGGTTCTCCGGTGATTTCAGGAGACATCAAGGTGGAGGGGGCCAAGCAATACGATGTGATTGATGGCGCAGACATGGTGATCAACACCGCCGGTGTGCCGCGCACACGGCGTCCGGATGGAACCATTCCCACGCGGGAAGAACTGTTGACCACAAACCTCAAGATTACGGATGCGGTGAGCGGTGGCATTCAGAGATACTGTCCCAAGGCACTGGTCATTTCCATCGCCAATCCGTTGGATGCCATCGTGTTTCGGTTGAACATGAATTTGAAACCGCCGCGTGAACGACTTTTCGGTATGGCCGGCGTGCTTGATAGCGCAAGGTATCGTTACTTTGTGGCGGAAGCAGCGGGCGTCAGTGTAGAAAACGTGGAAGCCCTGGTGTTGGGAGGCCACGGCGACAACATGTTGCCGATTCGTTCGGCCTGCCGGATTGCTGGGATGCCCGTCGAAAAGTTCGTATCGCCGGAAAAGCTCGATGCCATCGAAGAACGCACCCGCAAGGCTGGCGGTGAGGTGGTGAAGCTGCTCGGTGTCGGTTCGGCTTTTGTCTCCCCGGCCTGGAGTGCCCTGGAGATGGCCGAAGCCATCATTTTTGACAAAAAGAAGATTATGGCCGCGAGCACCCTTCTGCAAGGTGAATACGGAGTGAATGGGCTGTTTGTCGGCGTGCCGGTGATCCTGGGCGCCAACGGCGTCGAAAAAGTCATCGAGATGGAGCTGACGGACAAGGAAAAGTCGGCTTTCGAGAACTCGGTGCAATCGGTCAAGCAAACCGCGGATGAAGTCATCGCCATGACCAGCAAATAGGCAAACCGATTGACAAAAGGTGACTCATTGATTGCAACGTGAGGCGTGCGTCCAGAAGCGCGTCTCACGTTGGCATTTTGGGAGACGCGGACTCATGAAACTGATGAGCATTCTGCTATCGATGATTGCGGCGCTGTTTGTGGTCGGAGGTCTCGTAGGATTTTATCTCCAGTGGACGCTGCTTCGTTGTGTGCTTTCCGTCATTACCGGACTCGTGTTTGCTACTTTAGGATGGTCGTCCTTGAAGAAGGAGGGTGGCTTTTTGATGTAACTCTCTAAGATCGAGGCTGTCCAAAGGGAATTGCTCGAATCTGACTTTTTGGATAGCCTCACAAATTCAACTGGGCCATCTGTCCCAACAAAGGGCTAAAACAGCCGCTCTTACTACTGATTGAGATACACATATCCAAAACCCATTGTGCCTGCAGCATAAATATAGTGCACGGTCTTAGTTAGTAATCGATCATAGAGACCACGAAGGGTAAATGTCTCCGTGATCTCTGCTGCTACACCCTTATTTGAGCAAAACCATGCGCTTCACAGCGCGAAACTCGCCCGCCTCGAGCCTGTAGAAGTAGAGTCCGGCCGCTACCGGGGCGCCGCGGCGGTCCAGGCCATTCCACTGCACCTGACAGCGTCCCGCAAGCTGCTCTTTCTCCACCAACGCCATAATCTCCTGACCCTGCACATTGTAGACGCGCAACGTCACAAATCCCGGCTGAGGCAGGGCATATCGGATGACGGTACTCGGATTGAAGGGATTGGGGTAGTTCTGCGCCAGACTAAACTCTTTCGGTACCTCAATCAGAGTTCCTCGGTTATCCAGCACACCTTTGGTTAACTGTGTGTCCTGGTTAATGTAATGTACGTGCGTGGGCACGGGAATCAGGCTCGAGCGCGCTTTGTCCAACCCCTCCATCTTCACCTCCAATTGCACCGCCTGCCCCTGGAGCGCTTGCAAGGCCACACTCTCGCGCCGGGTCAGTTTCGGCGTCTCCTTGAGATTAGCCAGCGGAACAGAACGGCGGATTTGGGAAACGCCCTGCGGTCGAAGCGATGATGCCCCTCAATCGCAAATGGCCCATCCGCGAACTTATGCAGGCGGCCAAGTATTACGTCGATAAGAGCCGGCAACGCATCACCATCGAATATGTGCTGATGGACGGGGTGAACGACTCGGCGCAAGATGCCAAACGGCTGAAGGCGCTAGTGCGGGGCGTGCTGTGCAAGATCAACCTCATTCCTTATAACGCCACGGAGGGAAAATTCCGCAGGCCGTCCGAGGCTCGAATCATGCAGTTTTATCAGCGCCTGGCGTCCTTGCGGGCGCCGGTGACCATCCGCTGGAGCAAGGGCGATGATATCGAAGCCGGCTGCGGGCAATTAGCTGTCAAGAATCAAACGTGAGGGGGGAACAGTTCCCGTCTCTGTCAATTTCGTCTCACCTGGTATTGCGTAGCAACGCAGTTTCAGGGGCTACGCGCCCAACGGGAAAAATTTAAAATTTGAATTTTTTGCTTGATCTTTTTGTGTCTTTTTTTTTATCTCAAAAAGAATCAGAACTGAGCCATTTTTAACTACGACCACCTCCAAATGAATTCCGATTTCTTGCGCGTTCCGACTCCGGAATCGTCTCATCCTTACAGGTAGTTGCTTCTGGTGATTCGGCTGTTAAACTGAGCTTGCTAGCAAAGCCGATGCGAGTAGTTCAACAAACGAAATTTTAATCTCCTTCCCACGAATTTTGATCGCGGTGGTACGTCTATGAACTTTCGCCAGGGCTGCAAATGCGCACTTCCTTTCCTCAAAGCACCTGGGAGAAACGATGGGTTCTGCAGCCAATGCTTTTGAAGATCTAAAGGCTCTGAGCGTGATACCTCACTGATGTTTATTGGGTAGGTGAAATGGATAGAGATATCCTTACAACTCAGTTTGTAGCACTTTGTTTTTTAATATATGGTGGTTTTTTTACTGCCTTTGTTGTGTCTACTAAGGGCCAAGAATTATCTAGTAACGAGCAGAGACGTGCAGAAGAGTCATTCAACCAAAATCTGCCATCCATGGTTGACAGCGCGTTTTCAGTTATTGGGCGTTGGGCATGGGGGCCGTGTCGTGCAGTAAACGCCCGTGGGAATTACGCTTACGTTGGCAACGGTCCCACATTCCATGTGCTCGACATCTCTGATCCCGCCTCACCAGAAGTCGTTGGAGAGTATCTGACTGATGGCTCAGTGCATGATATTCGACTTCGAGAAAGGCTAGCCTTTGTGGCCATTGGTAGGGGTCTGCTAATCTTAGACATCTCCAATCCGAAACTTCCGAGCAAGATGGGCGAAGTGGAGATTAAGGGAGCTGCCATCCGTGTTGCGGTAGAGGATTCTTTTGCTTATGTGACCAATTTCCCCGGTCTTCTCTTTGTTGTCGACCTCTCCGATGTCACGAATCCTATATTGAGAGGAGCAATTCCGGTAGGAGGCAAGATACCCTCCGCCTTAGCTGCAAAGGATGGCTATGCTTATGTTGGCAATCCGGAATTCCCTGACTTAGCCCTGATTGACGCAACGAATCCCGATAGTTTAAAGCGAAGCTTTATTTCGCTGGGCGGCTGGGGCACAAGCGCTTTCGTGAGAGACTCGCTTCTTTTTGTTGGCACGCGAGGTTATTCTGGAATCCGGGAGTTGAAAATCTTTAGCGTATCCAAACCCGCGTCTCCAAATCTTATCGGCCAGGTTGAAATTGGTTCGGAAATAAGAGGGATTACCGCGGATGGCGCAAGAGCCTACGTGACTACCCGTAGCCTGAGAGTATACGCAGTCGATATCTCCGATCCGAGTCAGCCGCAAGTAGTTAGCATGTTTAAAAGGACCCTTCCCCTCAGCATTGGCGCCTCGGCAATCGCGCTGTCTGGAGACCAACTATTAACGGCCTATTTTACTGGACTGCTTGCGCTGAATATATCTAATTCAGATTCCCTCAGCGAAGCATGGTTCTTTCCAACTGGAGGGTCTGCACGAAAAGTTGGGTTATCCCATAATCTTGCTTATGTTGCCTCCGGGTATTCCGGACTTTGGATTTTGGATGTTTCTGATGTCACTAATCCTGTAGGACTTGCCAATATCAATCCAGGGGGCTTTACCTCTGACGTAGAAGTGGCAGATGATTTTGCTTACATAGTTAACTGGCCTATTGAACAAGACGAAGCAACTCGTGGTTTATGGGTTATAGATATATCTAATCCGAAGCAACCGAAGATTCTGAGTCAATATGTTGGAATCGCACGTTTTTCTCAGACTCGTGCTCCAAATGCACTTGCAAAATCCGGGGACTTAATTTTCATGACACAAATGCCAAGCGCGGGGAATGATTCTACATTCGAAATCATTGACATCAGCGATCCGAAGGAACCCAGGCGGGCAGGCGTGTTTGTGAACAATAACTTCCCTCTTGATATTGCAGTTCAAGACAGTTTTGCTTATTTGGCGACGAGTGATCAAGGGCTAAAGATAATCGATTGGCGAGAGCCATCGTTACCCACCGAAATCACCGCTATATTAGGCTCCGCTTTGGGAGTTGCAATTTCTGACCAGTTTGTTTATGTGGACCGGGCTGACACCTTTTTTGTTGTTAATATGTCAAACCCTCGTTCACCTTCCGTTTTGGGCAAATTTGGCAGGAATTATGGGAGTTTCACCTCAATTGATCTCGCTGTTTCAAAGAACCATGTGTATTGGGCAGAAAGGTTTCTAGGATCCATCGATGTTTCGGATCGTCTAAATCCTCGAGAACGAGCGCTTTTCAGGGGACGAGGTTCGGGTCGCGGTGTCGCCGCACGCCAGGATGCCATTTTCTTTGCCGACGGAAACGTGGGAATCTGGGTTTTGAAAAACGAGCTGATCACGTCAATTGAAGGCAAAGATCATGTCCCTTCGACGCCACCTGAACGGTTTCAGCTTTACCAAAACTATCCCAATCCATTCAATCCTGAAACGACTATTGAATTTGATGTTCCCAATAAAGCCGAGGTAATTATTAAACTTTTCAACGTATTAGGCCAGCAAGTTGCGACCTTATACAAGGGAATTGTTCCGGCCGGGAGGCATCGGATAAATTTTGATGGCTCCGGGTTGCCGTCTGGCGTTTATTTCTATCGATTAAGTTCCGCTAAAGGCACTTCTGTAACAAGAAAGATGATGCTTATTCAATGATTTTCAGTGCTTACGAACGCTCGCCCCCTAAACCGAAGGAACATAAAAAGCCCCCGCAAGGCGTTCCCTAATTAATTAAGATTCTCCGGCAAGAGAAAAACATCAAGGACAAACAATCCTTGGGGGGCTTATTATTTTATTTAGCCTACAATATACAACTACATATTCAGATTTTCAATATTTTTGACAAGGAGGACGAAAATGAAAGAGCAAAGGCTCGTTTTAACCATTATTGTGTTTTTCATGTTAATTACGAACGTAATTGCACAAATTTCAAATGAGGCCATCACAACGAACACAGAGGACCAAAGTGAAACCGCTATTGCCATCAGTCCTGTAAATTCAGATTACTTATTTGGTGCTTGGAACGATTTTCGAGGTGTTACCTTTTTAGGCCAAACCCCCGGAGGTTCGGAACCTCCGGGGGTTAAGCGTTCCGACGTCACCTTTTGGACTCCGTAAATAGCAGTTTGGAGATATCCGGGGTAAGCATCACAATCGAAAACCGGGGCGGCAAAGACTGTCTCTCAGAGGGCAACATCTTTTTCGAAGGGAGAGATTACGAATCAGAAGCAACTTCCATTTCACCCCCGAATCTAAAAAAAACGCCGAAAATGTCAATAGAAGAATTAAAATTTTGCGAATTTTCTTAACCTCCAAATACATTTCTATATAGAAAAACGAATTTGTGCCACAATACCCCCATAGTTTTTTTTGGATTTTTTCATTTTTTTTCGATTGTGAAAAAAAAATTAACGAGCGCACGACCGAGACATGCTTAACTCACCTATTTCGCAAATTCGAGAAAACAAAAAGGGATCGGCACGTTCATGCCGATCCCTTGATTGGAAGGAAAAGAACTGGAGAATGAGGTCTATTTGACCAGCAGCATGCGGCGCGTCTGCGTGGCCTCACCGAGCTGCAACTGATACAGATAGATGCCACTCGAGAGGCTTCGTCCGCCATCATCACGCCCGTGCCATTGTTTTTGGTAAACCCCGGGCTGAAGCGGCTCATCGACGAGGGTGCGTACCACCTGTCCGAGCAGATTGAACACTCGCAGCCTGGTATTCACTGCGCGTGCGCCTGCGTTGGTAATTTCAAACCTGATGGTGGTGCTGGGATTGAACGGATTGGGGTAGTTCTGGTGCAGCGTAAACTGTCTCGGATTGTTGACGCCATCCTGAATGGGCGCTGCGATATCGGTTGTGAAATCGGACTCTTGCGTTTTCACCTTCGTGGCCTTCACAGTCGAAGACTCTTCGTCTGCACTTTCCTGCGTTTCGCGCTCCCCGCGGACTTCCACCAACTGACCCGCCCTCAAGTCCGAGAACGAAATGACCTGATTGCGGTCGGCCAAAACTAAGGTATTGGATTCCACCAGCACTTCGGTTTCGAAGATCAAGAAGCCTGACGCGGTTATCTGCGAAATCGGGCCGGAGAGGAGCACCGCGTTCTGAACTTCAATGCGCGTCGCGACTTGGATCCCGTTGCCGTCGGCTGAGGCGGTCACCTTCACGCTCAGACCAACGTTCAAATCCAATGCACCCAAAGGCATCCCATCTTTGCCCAGAATCTCGGTCTCCGAGGTGACCGCGAATTCCACACCGAGCACTTTCACATCATCTGCCGCTACCGAATCCACCGGTCCGCTGACGACGATTTCGTTGCGGTCTTCAATTTTGATTTTGATGGCAACCAATGTTCCGTCGCCCATCAGGTCGCCGCGTACCTCCACGGTCAATCCTACCGAAAACTCTGATAGAGTGATGCGGTTGTTATTGTTGTCGAAAATGACGGTGTTTTCGGTGACTACGAAGGTTCGACCCAAAACCGTAATGGAGTTGTCGCCGATTTCTTCGATCGCACCGGTGATTTCGACCTCATCCTCAAAGCGGTCTTCGACTTTGATTTTGGTGCCCAGGAAACGTCCGTCGGGTTGCCGCACGGCCCGCACCTTGACGATCAGTCCCACCTGCAAATCGGCGAATGCGATCCGGTTGTCATCGTCATCGAAAACTTCGGTGGTTGCATCGACGAAAATGGTCACTCCGGACGTTACCAGTGAATCCGTTCCCAGGGTTTCAATCGTGCCCGTCAGCTCCAATAAGGTTTCGCGGCGAAGCTTGATCTTGATTCTGGTGGCCAGCAGGGTGCGGTCTGCCTGCACCTCGGCGCGCACCTTCACGAGCAAACCCACTTCAAGATCGCTGAAATTGATAGGAGTGTTCTCCTCATCCAAAATCTCGGTGTCTGTGGATACGAAGAAGATTAACCCGCCCACAACCAGCGAGTTTTCACCGATGCTACGGATGGGGCCGACGATTTCCAACCGATCGAACGGGCGCTGCTTGATCTTGATGCGCGTGGCGAGCAGCGTGCGGTCCGTTTGCACCTCGGCGCGCACTTTCACGATGAAGCCAAGCTTGATGTCCGAGAGCGCAATGGACTCATCTTTCTCGTCGAGGATGGTTGTGTTTTCATCTACCTTGAAGGTAAAGGCAGCCACGGTCAAATGGTCCACATCGATGTCCAGTACCGGCCCGGTGATCTCAATCTTGTCGCGGCCGATGAATCGATCTTTTAGCTCGATTCGGGTAGCCGTGACCGTGTCATCCGGATTTCGAACCCCTCGAATCTCCACTCTCTGGCCGACCTTCAGATCGCCGAAAGCCACTGTTTGTTCGTCCTCATCCACAATGACGGTGGATTCCGTGACTATGACCACAGTCCCCCGAACCGTGAGGGTGGTGTCCCCGATGTCGGTGATGATGCCCTCTATCTCGATTTCGCCTTCGTCCTCATCTTCGATTTTGATTCTGGTGGCCAGCAGGGAGCCGTCGGCTTGCACTACGGCCCGTACTTCGACGAATACGCCAACAGACAATTCCGCAAAGGAAATCGGATTGTCATCGTCGTCGACTATTTCGGTGTTGGCATCCACTTTGAAGGTTTTGCCAAGCACTACCAATGTGTCCTCGCCGAGGCTTTCGATGGTGCCTTTGACTTCGACTTCGTCGTCTGCGCGCACCAGCACCTTGATCTGTCGGGCTACCAGCATGGCACCGACTTTTCGGACCGCTTTGATTTCCACGGTTTGGCCTACCTTCAAATCCGCGAAGGCGATGGCCTGGTCTTGCTCATCGACGATGCTGGTATTCGTGTCGATAAATACGGTTGTGAGCTGCACCACGATGAAATTCGGGCCAACGACTCGGATTTCGCCTTTGATTTCGACTTCGGTTTCGTCGTCGTCATCTCGGATCTTGATTTCGGCCTCGGCGCGGAAACGCCGGCCGCGGTTGTCTTCGATGCGGGCTCGCACTTCCCACTCCGTCACGTCGGGATCCGTTGCAGCCAGGTCGATGCTAATAACATAGGTACCATCGAATAAGTTGGTGACATTTCCTCGAAAATCTTCGCCTCCATCGTCCGGTTTCAACCGGAATTCGTTCTCTTTGATATCGGTGAAATCGATTTCGGGTGCGACCACCTTTACGAATAGCGTATCGTTTCGGGTAAATACGCGGTCTTCGGTAGAAAAATCGGATTGACTGGAAAGCAGAAACCGGCCATTTGCCCACAGGCTATTTACCGCAAAAAGCGTCAGCAAAACAATTGCTAAACTCAACTTTGTAACTCTACTTGTTCCCATAAGACTTGCTCCTTAAATGATGGTATAGGCACGGTGCAGTTATCTCTGGATTTGGATTCAGAGAATTTGCTCCTCTCTTTTTGATGGGAAAGATTGCAAACCAAGTGCCAACTGTTTAGTTTGAAGCTCACAGCGTTACGGGAAGCTAATTTAAGTGTAGTGGAAACAAGAGATGTTTTGTCAGATTGGGAAATTTCAGAGAACGATTATATTCGGCTGGGAGAATGTGCAAATTGTGCGCAGTCCTGTGAAATGTATGCCCTAAAGCGGTCCGGTTTGTATCAGCGTTTCTATCCCGAAACCCAGAAGCTAAGCAGTGATAGACCGAGAAGAGAAGCGCTGTAATGATAAATCAATTACATGCCTGCCGGCTCTAAGCTACTGTTTTTAATAGGAAGCTTTAAAGAAGTTTCGGAGTCAAAATGTCACCTTGCCACTTTTCGGTTCGATCATGAACTAAAAGGTATGTTTATGTTGAATATACAACCACCTTGCCATGTGCCTTGGCTGCATTGTTTGGAGATGTTGTTTTGAGATTTAAAATCGATACGAGGTCGAGCCTTTCTCGGCATCAACCTGCATTTGCGGTGACCGGCACCAGAGAATGGGCGGCCGTAATTTTGAAGATTTAATTTAGAGCAATTCGACGGCAGCCAATCGCAATGATTCAGAACAGTTGCACCGAGAGGGACGCATCTTGATCATGGACAACGTTAAAGCGGTGCGAGACTGCGCCGTGAGGATGTTGTCCCGGCTGGGTTACGAGGTGGCTTGCGCTGAAGAAGGCGAGCAAGCAGTTCGACTCTATGAAAAAGCCAGGGAAGCCGGGAACGGGTACGACTTGGTGATCGTGGATTTGTGCGTACATGGGAGACCGACAAACCATCGACAAATTACGTAAATTAGACCCTCAGGTGAAAGTCATCGCTGCCAGCGGTGATGTCGCTGATCCTGCCATGTGACATTTCAAGCAGTTCGGCTTTAGCGCTGTAATATAGAGAACCCATACGACTATGAAAAAGTGCAACGCGCTTTGTATGCAGTGTTTAGAAATTAACCGATAGGATCAGTCTGGCCGACTCTGGAGTGATGCATGGTGCGACCAAAAGGGATTGGTCGATCCGTTGGCTTTGCTCAAATTGGTGAGGGCGTTCTTTTAAGATCGCATCGAGGTAGCTGTAAAGCCAGACTCCGGCGGAAAATAGCAGCAGATTGTTTCGCAATTTGTGAAAGGAATCGAACGTGTTGAAGCGCGATTCTATGCGTTGCGGATCGGTCTCGGAGAGATAGCTATCCTGGGCTTGCTCTCGCTTGAAATGTGCGGTCACCGACCCGATTACACCTACTCCCCAAAGCGCAATCAAGACCCGTCCCTTGGTTGTCTCACCCTTGTAGAGTTGACCCCAACCCGGCAGCAGCATGGAACGGATGGCGGCAGCAGGACGCGGATCCTCGACCAGCACATAACGCACGTTGGTTCTGACCTCGTCGGTGTCACGTCCGTCTTCCGCATGCCTCGCCTTGACCTTCTTGAAAAAATCTAATATTTTCGGAGAAACATAGAGTGGATCAAGAGTCAGGGTGGGGGTGAGGGAGAGCGCGTTTTGAAAATGCACACGGGCCTGCTCCGGTTTGTTCTGCGAATAATAAATGATGCCGAGGATTTTATGGATTTCCGTTAAGTGCACCGGTGTAAATCTCTGGTATTGATCTAAAGCCGTGGTTGCTTTAATCTCGGCTTCGGCATAATTCAGCTCCTGATAAGCTTTGCGAATCTCCTGCAAGAGCTGTTCCTCCGACGTTTGGCCAAAGGCCAAATACGGGATGAGTAAAACCGGAATGGAAATTACCTGCCAAATCTCCATAAGTTATCGGATGAGTGTCATCTTTTTCGAAATCTTCATCGAGCCAAGTTCCAAGGTGTACACATGAATTCCGGAGGGTACCGGTGAACCGCGATGGTCCGTACCATCCCAGAAAACCTCATATTCTCCGGGTGCAACCTTCCTATTCACAAGCGTTTGCACAACCTGCCCACGTAAATTGTAGATCTGCAATTTAAGTGGTGCAGATTTTGCCTGCCTTGGCACACTGAAATTGATTCTGGTTCCGGCGTTAAACGGATTAGGGTAATTCTGTTGTAAATCAAATTCTTCCGGTACCGAAGGACCCTTGACTGTGACCGATGTCACAATATCGAATGCCTCTACCGAATCCAGCACCTTACCATCGGCATCCTGCCCGCCGATGGCATAAATGGTGTTGTTAACCGTGATCGCCGCAAAATTTTGCCGGGCCGTGTTTAGCGGCACAGACTCTTCTAATCTATTTGAGCTCGGGACGTAAACTTCCATTGACTTCAACACCTGGGTGACGCCCTGACCTCCCAGGATGTAGATGGTCTCGTGCCTGCTGGTAGCCGCCAGACTTCCTCTCGGCGTTCGCAGGTTAGCGCGCAGCGATATCCCCGTTTTCGGGTGGTAACGCTGTATGGAGCCAACGGGACCGGTGAAGAACCCCCCTATTGAGAATGCGGAATCATTTACCACCACCGTTTGCAAGGCAGCACTCGGAAAGATGAGCCGCCAGCGATCGAAAATTTTCCATTCGTCTTCATTGCCGTCGTAATATTCAACCGACTTTAGAATTTTGTTAATGGAATCGGAGCCGCCGATTGCGTACATGGTATCCTGCAACACGACGGCTGAAAGTCCCTCGCGCCGCGTGACCAGATCCTGAAACGACTCCCACTTTTCTTCTTCGGGATCGAAAAACTCGACCTTTTTCAGGATTCCGGAATTATCGTCCTCGTGCTCCTCTTCATCTTGGTCGCCATCGCTGCGTCCACCCATCACAAAGATCTTACCATCAAAGACCACGGCCGCGCCATGTACGCGATTGTCCCGCAGGTCCGGCAAATCGGTTTCCCAAATATCGGTGGCCGGATCGTAACGTTCCACAACGTTGAGAACCTTGCCGTTTGCCCCCTGGCCGCCCATCACATATATTTTACCGTTAAACAGCACGGCAGAAAAACCCAACCTCGGCGTCGGCATTGGGGACTTAAACATCCATCCGTCATTTCCCTGGGCTAATGTCGGCGATACTATCCCCAAAACCAAAACCAGTAGCAAGCCCTTCATGTTGATCATAAAAAATGTGCCTCGAAATATTCTACTGTGCAAATTATTCACAAGCAGACCACGTTTTGAGCCTATGCCCTGATTAGATAGGCAATTTGCATACCATCCTATTTGGCGAGTAAATTTCTAAGGTTGAATCTTAATCTTACAGTCTCACCGGCAGATACTTCAACGGACGTTTGCCACGTTCCAAGCGCTGGATGTTTTAAGGCTAAAGCATGCGTCCCGGGCGTTAAGACCAAAGGGCGATCTTGCGGCGGTACGGTATCGCGGTATTCGTCATCAATGTAGACCTCTGCCCAGGGACTGACCTCAAGATTTAGTCTGCCTACTGTACCCCACAACGACAGCTCAAACTTGGTGGTCTCATTCTCTTCGATGGCCACCGAATCGGTAAAAACTGGAAACTGTGGGTTTTTTAAAAGCAATTTATGCGCTCCGACCGGCAACCGGATGGGCTGTTTCAGCGGTGTGGTTCCCAAAGAATCGCCGTTTATGAACACACCTGCCCAGGGGATACAAGTAATTTGTAGGTAGCCGGAGGTATCTGTAGCCGTTTCATGAGTTGTTTGCGCTTGTGGGCGCGTCACATCGGGCCCACTCAAATCGTCCTGAGGTTCGTTGCTCTCTGCGCTCATGTTTTTTTCGCTTGAGCTAACCTGCGGTTCGAGCTTGCCGTTAATCTCATGAGGTGGTTCTAAGTTTTGGAATTGTGTGGTGGATTGGCTATCGGCTTCATTTGCCAGATCAGAATCTTTGTTAGTGAGTTCTTCACTTCGGTTTGTGATGTAAAACCAACCGGTGAAGGCCAGGCCTGCCATCAAAATCACCGCCAACCCGATTCGCGCAGCAGGGTTCAACTTCTTTGGTGACCGAACACGATCTTCTTCAGGAGGGGCAGGAGATGTCAGAGGTGCGTAGCTTTCGGGTTTTTGAAGATAAACCACAAGCTGTGCAGAATCTGCTGAAAACTGCCAGCCGCTTTGAAAGGACTGCAGATCTTCGATCAACGCGCCACATGTCTGGTAGCGCTGGCTCGGATCTTTGGCCACCATAGTCTGGCAAATACGGGTCACGTGTGCAGGCAGGTCTCGGCGCCTTCTCAATAGTTCAACCGGATTTGTATTCAGAATAGCATTCAAATAATCCCGTTCTTCTTGCCCGAGGAAGGCGGGGGAGCCCATCAACATCTCATAGAAGGTGGCACCCAGCGAGAAGATGTCCGAATAAGTCCCGAGGTCGTCACCAAGAATCTGCTCCGGGGACATATAGGCGAGGGTGCCCCGCACTTCTTGAACGCCCTGGTCTTGAGATGCTGCTTGAACCGAGGCCATGCCAAAATCGGTAAGTTTCACCTGGCCGGTGTTTGAAATCAGAATGTTTGAAGGTTTGATATCCTGATGAAGCACGGCCTGGTTGTGTGCCGCCTGCAATCCTTTGGCAGCTTCAACAACAATGAAGCAAGCTAACTCAACAGGAAGTTGGGAGCGTTCCACTAAATCATGAAGTGTAAGGCCTTCGACGAATTCTGCCGCGATAAAGCTCACATCATCTTCACGACCGTAATCGTAGATAGCGACTACGTTGGGGTGTTGAATACGTCCAACGAGCTTGGCTTCTTCTTCGAAGCGCTGGCTCAACCATTGATCCTCGCTGAATTCCGGGCGCAATACTTTTAACAAGACGAAACGTTCCAGGGAGGATTGATAGCCCTTGTAAACGTAAGTGGTCGCACCCTGATAGATCTCAGCGAAGATTTGGATGCCGCCTATTTGGTTGGTAATTGCCATTCTTTAATTTTATAATGAAGCCACCTTCTGGAAACGCCTAGTCCGCGGGCGGTTTCCGAGATGTTTCCGGTGTTTTCCTCGAGCGTTTTCTGGACAAGTCGTTTTTCGAACTCCTCCAAAGTCAGTCCGGTTTGAACGAGTTCGGTTGAGTCCTGGGGGAGTTGCAAATCCTCCGGTGTGATCCATTCTCCTTTGGTCATCACCACTGCCCGCTCAACGGTGTTTTCCAATTCGCGCACGTTTCCCGGCCAGGCGTACCTTTTGAGGCATTCGATGGCCCGTTTGTCAAAACCTCTTATATGCTGATTTTTTTGCGCGGTAAACTTATCGAGAAAATGATGGGCTAAAATGTGAATATCCGATTGACGTTCACGGAGTGATGGCAATTGAATATTTATGGTGTTGAGGCGATAGTACAAATCTTCTCGGAAGCTGCCCTGTTTCACCAGTTCCAACAAGACTTTGTTGGTGGCAGAAATGATGCGCACGTCAACCTTCCGAATCTGATTTTCGCCAACTCGCTTGACTTCGCCCCCCTGCAAGACACGCAGCAGCTTGGTTTGAATCTGTGGACTCAAATCGCCGATTTCGTCCAAAAAGAAGGTGCCGTCATCGGCCGCTTCAAACAAGCCGCGCTTGTCAGTAACGGCTCCGGTAAAGGCACCTTTTTTATGGCCGAACAGCTCGCTCTCCAATAGGCTTTCCGGGAGGGAG
Organism: Candidatus Zhuqueibacterota bacterium; assembly: GCA_011775825.1. Lineage (GTDB taxonomy): Bacteria > Zhuqueibacterota > Zhuqueibacteria > Oceanimicrobiales > Oceanimicrobiaceae > JAABYK01. Next base: position 20,387 of record JAABYK010000440.1, read on the forward strand.
CCGCAAAAGAACGCCATGAACGGCTTGTCTTTGCGATACCCGTTAAAATGGATGGCTCGAGCAACCAATTCTTTGCCGGTGCCGCTCTCACCCTCGATAAGAACGGAGGCATCGGAATCCAACACGCGAGACATGGTATCGAAAACCTGGCGCATTTTGGGGCTCTGTCCGATGATCTCGTCAAACCCATGGATGCGTTGCACCTCGGTCCTTAAACGCCTGTTTTCATCTCGCAGGCGTTGATAGAACTGGGCATTTTCAATGGCGATGGCCGCCAGGTTGGCAAAGGTCGTCAAAAAAGGCATGTTTTCGCGGGTGAACAGACTTCGTTTGGTCAGGCTGTCCAGATAAATTACCCCGATCTGCCGGTGTTTGATTCGCAGTGGTACGCACGCAATGGACTGGATTTTTTGCAGAACGATGCTTTCTTGCTCGCGGTATTTGGGATCCTTCTGGGCTTCGAACAACAGCAGTGGCTCACCATTCGCCAGTACTTCATGCACGACGCTAGTGGAAATCCGGGTCAGATCACCTAACTGATTGTCGGAAAAATTTCGGCTGCTTTTGACCTCAAAACCCAGCGAGGCTTTAGCAGACTTCAGCAACACAAATCCCCGCTCTGCTGCCAGGGTTTCCATGGCGATTTCCAGAACTTTTTCCAGCAGCGGGTCAATTTCTTGAATGGTGTTAATCACCTGGGCTATTTCTGAAAGTGCCTGCAGAGATTCATCTGTTTGGCTTTGTTTCTGAAAGTCCATAGCTGCTTAATTTATTTCTATGGTAAAAGAAGCTTCTTTAGAACGGCTGCAGTTGCCAAAGTCGTCCACCGCGGCCACGGTCCAAAAATAGGTTCCTGATGGCAGCGCATCCGGCACGGTAACCGAAGTGGTCGATGGCGGCAACCCGGAGGACGACCAGACCAAGTTGCTGATCTCGAAATCGACTCTTACCACTTCCACTCTGAACGTAAAATCGAATGGCAGCGAAATGGCTTTCCATCTCAGAACAGGATTTGCGGTCACCAAAGTATCGCCGATGGGAGACTCAAAATCCGGTACGGAATCGATGATTCTGACCAGAAACTTTGGTTCGGAACGGGTTCCAAAACCCACCCGGTCTTGCACTTGCAGCCTGATTTCCCGGCCAAGAACTCGCTGCAAATTTTTCTCAGGTAAACTCGATTCACGTATCGTTTTCGTGTACGTTCCGCGAGATTGAAGTGCTTGCAGCGTATCGGCAAACCCCATTTCCGGGATTTCCAACTTAACCATTTCGATGTCGTTGAGACCATCCGGATCATCTAATTGCGTTCTTACTTCCAGTAAAAACAAATCCGTTTGCGGCCACCAGCGGCTAATATGACCCGAATTAACGACAAACGAAGAGATGAGCGGCAGGCCGTCCAAATTTAACTGGATGTTGGTAGTTTGGCCCAGTTCCACTTTCAAGGTATCGGGAACCGCGGCGAATCCTTTTTTACTGGCAGCGATCTGATATTCACCCACGGGTATCTTGTCAAAGAAGAAGTCGCCATTTTGGTCGGTTTGCGTTACAATTGAGCCCGGCTCAAGTCGAACCTCCACATCCGCGATTGCGGTGAAAGGCTGATAAAAGCTCAGGGTGGTCCCCGAAATACGTCCCACATTCTCGAAGTTGTCTGAGTTGGGGTCGATGGGATTGCTACGTTCGGGGCTGTCGAGGCAGCCTGGCGAGCATAAGCAAAACAGAAGAACGACTTTGCCTGCCGGAACAGCTCTACGATGCTTTTTCTTTGTGGAAAACATTTATCTATTCTAATAGATAATTGTGAAAAATGCAATAGAAAAGCCATTGCAATTTAGCGTCTTCGCAATCAAGGATACCTATGAAAAGTCGGTTTCGGCAAACGTCGGTCATCAGGACCGTAAGATTGCGCTGGATATTGTTGTCGGCTGCCCAAAATCAATCCGGATATCTGTCCCCACAACAAATGGCTAAAACGGGCACTCTGGCCTCACACTGCAACAGCATTGGCGGGAAAATATCCAAAAACCGTTGTCCGTGCAGCATGAATATACTACACCATCTTAGCTTAGAGAATCATTAGATGTTAATTTAAAGTGATGTGGGATTCGAGGGTAAGATGTACAGCTTGTTGTCGCTAATAAAATCGCTTTCCGGCGACCATGCTATAATGATCGACTTTTAAATCTGCACTCGTGGCCAGTTTTTTGCCGAGATCTTTTTCAAGTGCCATCTTCCATTGATAAAGCTCCGAGAGCGTGTGCTTGACCCGGTCAGTGAGGTCATCGAACTGACCGCTGTTCTCATAATCGTCTGCATGTTTTTTGCTATTCCAGATGGTCACCGAGAACACCTCGTTTTTTTCCTTGTCGCTCTCGGTCAGATACGCATAGCGACACCCCTCTACCCCTCGCAGGGTCGGCAGGATCTCTTCCCGATACAGCTTCTTGAACTCCTCCAGCTTGCCAGGCTGAATTTTTGCCGACACGATTCGCGTGTACATGCGCTGAGATTCTTCACCACAAATATCGGGATTAGAGACTTCCACAATCGGATAAGAAATGACCACAGGCTCCTCATCGTTGTCATCGAATTCCAGAGTAAAATCCTCCGAAAGTTGAATCTTCCACTCGGATGAAGCGTTGAGGAACGGTTTCACCTGCGCATGCAGCTTCTGAAACAAGCCGCTTTTTTCATACGCCTGGGCATCCTCTTGTTTATCCCAAAGGGTCATCGAAATCAACTCGTCTCCATGATCATCGCTCTGCATCAATCGGGCGCAATAACAACCCTGAACATTTTGCAGCGCCGGGATGATTTCTTGATTGTAGAGCTTGCGAACTTCCCCAATCTGTTGAGGTTCAATATTTATTTGGACAATTCGCATATACATCGTATGCCTCCTGCTTTTGGCCTCCATGTTCACGGAGATGACCAGCGAGGTTGCTCCAGAATCGTTTATTTCATTTTGACTGCAATCATCGCAATGTCATCACTTTGGGGCGCTTTCTCGGTGAACTTGAGGAGCGTCGACCTCACGTGCTCGATAACGGCGGCTGCATCTTTCGAGCCGCTGTCATTTACAGCTTTAAGCAAACGTTTTTCTTCAAACATGTCTCCCCGGCCGTCAAAGGCTTCGATGATGCCGTCAGTGTAGATAAAAATCAAGTCTCCTGAGTTCACTGACATTTCCTTGTCTTGGTATTTCGGGTCCGGAGCGATGCCCAAGGCCGGTCCTTTTAAGACGATCAGCTCGCTTTTCTTAGATCGGTGGTCATGGAAAAGTAAGGGATTGTGACCGGCATTGGAGTAGTACAGCTTCTTTTTCTTCCAATCGATCATCATGAACATCATGGTGATGAACTTATCCTTTGGCCCGATGTGAGTCAGGATGGAATTGATTTCGGCTAAGATCTGATGCGGTGAATCAAATTCATGCACAATGGCATGCACGATGCCCTTAACCATAGTCATCACGAGAGCTGCCGATGTGCCGTGACCGGAGACATCCGCCATCACGAAACCTGTCTTGTTGGTGTCAATGTTGAAATAGTCGAAATAATCGCCGCCCACTTGTTCGGCCGGGTTAAAATAGCTCGCGATATCGAGATGCTCGGTCGCTGGCAGCACTTTTGGAATAAGGCCCTGTTGGATGTCGCGGGCCATTTCCAGCTCGTGCTGAATTCGTCGGAGGCGTTTCTCTTCTTCATACAATCGCGCATTTTCGATTACTTGTGCCGATTGAGATGCAATGATGGAAAGCAGCCGCTGATCCTCTTTTGAGAATCCATCTTCCTTTTTATTAAACACGTTGACCACACCGATCAACTCGCCTTTACACAGCAGGGGCACGCTCAAAATAGAACGAATATTTTGACTCAGGGGTTGGGCATCTCTGAAGGTCTTGTCCTCGGCTACGTCGTTGATAATCAATGGCTGCCGATCTTTGATCATCCGGTCGCTCAGTTCTTCGTTCAAGCGCAATTTGCCAACCGGGCTGATCGTATCCACCTTACGGATCAAGGTCTTGAATTGATCCCCCTTCTTCTCATCTTGGTCGTAATTCAGGAGCGAAATTGTACCCTGTTGCGCATTCACAGCTTTCAGAGAGGCGGCGACTACCTTGTCCAAAATCTCTTTCACCGGCATGGTGGAGCTGATGATGCGCGCCAGATTATTGATGGTCCAAAGATCCTCGACGGTCTTTTTCAGGCGGGCGTTTTCTTTTTTGAGTTTGTTGATGTCTTCCATTAGAATTCTGGGATGAGGATTTACACGGTTAAAAGAAGACTTTGTAATTCACGATTCACAAAACATGGCTGTCGCTTTCTATTAACCGGTTGATCTATTGAAACAAGCTGGAACGCCCCCTTTAATTCCACTCTTACTGAGCGAGAAAGGGTTTTCAAGGAGCAGGGGGAGTATTACTCCATTTACTCCATCCGAATCTCTTTCCCCTCAAATTCACAAATCAGGCTCAATTCTTTGCACGGTGACATGTTCAACTACTACGGACCAATTCTGAATGAATAAAAGTGTCTGTAGGTTCAGGTGTGATTTTTGATCCTCGTTTGAAATCACTTTCAAAGAGGGGAGAGTTAAGCCAGAATTAACTTAGCAACTTGAATAAGATTCCAGCCAAAAATGCCATTTGAGTAAGCCAAAATGCAAATGTCCATTTTAGCAAATCGGCACGTACTTTTTCGATTTTGGAACTGAGCCCAGCGCGAACTTCTTCAATTCTAGTACTGAGCTCAGCACGAACTTCTTCGATTCTAGTACTGACATCAGCACGGGTCTTCTCGATTTCAAGTCTCAACTCATAAATATCTTCCTGAGTGGCCACGTCCGTTCTGACTCTGGATTCAATAAATTCCAACACCTTATAGGCTTTGTCAGCACCAAATACCTCCTTAAAAATCTCTAATATCTCTTCGCGTAATTCTAGCAACTTATTTCAATTCAAAATGATTTCACCAAAATATATGAAAAACTCCATTCAGTCGCAAGAAAAAACAGCAGATTATCAGCTGCTTACTTTCATCGACGAGCTCGGGATGGATACTCCAAAGGGCAGCTAAAGCATCAGCTAACCTTGACCGCAATCATCGCCATATCGTCATTCTGGGTGGCGTTTCCCGTGAACGCCAGAACTTTGCTCTTGACATGTTCGATGATTTCACCGGGATCGGCCTCTGCTTTTTCCAGGACTGCCGTTATCAGTCGATTCTCTTCAAACATATCCCCTTGTTCGTTAAACGCTTCGGTCACCCCATCTGTGTAAATCATGAAAGAGTCACCGGAATTCAGAGGAATCTCTTTCTGCTGGTAAACCGATTGATTTGTGAGCCCAAGCGCCGATCCTCGCAACTCCCGCATGTCGCAGCTCTTCTTTTTGCTATCATAGAACACAAGCGGATTGTGTCCGGCGTTAGAAAACTGCAGAGTCTTGTTCTTAAAATCACAGACCAAAAAAATCATCGTGATAAACATCTCTTTCGGGATGATGGGAGTCAAAATGGCGTTAATCTCGGAAAGAATCTTCTCGCTCGATTCATATGTGTGGGTGATGGAATGCAAAATGCCTTTCGCCATGGTCATGATGAGTGCGGCAGACGCGCCGTGTCCGGAAACATCCGCCAGCACAATGCCAATTTTGTCGTCCTCCAGTGGGAAGTAGTCGAAATAATCGCCTCCCACCTCATCTGCAGGATTGAAATAACTCGACACTTTGATGGCCTGGTTGGAGGGACTTGTTTTGGGGACGAGATTCAGTTGAATCTTGCGCGCCATATCGAGTTCCTGCTGCAGCCGCTTGCGCTGAAGGGCTTCCTCTTGCAGTTGCGAATTGCGAATGAGTTGCCCCGATTGTGCGGCGATGATGGAGAGGAGTCGAAGATCGTTTGGGCTGAAAGGCTCGAACGTCTTCTTATTGGTGACCATCAAAATACCGATGATTTTCGCCTTGTAGCGAATCGGGACGCACAAGACGGAACGAATTTCCTTGCGTTCCTGTTCGGTCGGATGAAATCGCTCGTCCGTTGACAGATCCTCGATCATTAAAGGTTGTTGATGCTTCAGAACCCAGCCGGTAATGTGTGTACCAACTCGGTAGGTCAGGAGCCGACTTCTTTCGTCTGCCTGGCGGATCAGAGTTTTCAGCGGGGCATCCTTTTGTTCGGTGACCAGCAGGATGGAGCCTTGCTCTGCCTTCACCGCCCGAATGGATTTTTCGACGATGATGTCCAGCGTCTGATCCACTTCCAGAGAAAGGCTGGCGGCCACCGCGAGATCGTTCAGGACGGTTAATTCCTCAACCGCCGACTTCAACCGCTGGACTTCGCCCTCCAGTTGTTCTATTCGCTGTTCTTTGGAGTTCGCTTTCATCATGGGAAAGTTTAGATTGGATTATGGAAATGCCGTGGCTGCTAATTTCGCAAAATTAATCAATTCACAATCGTTTGTCAACTGTTTTGTGACATAGCTCGTAAAACCTCAGATATAGTGGTAATTTCCACCCAAGATTGAGGACTATCGCTCTACGCTCAACATTTCCGTGCGGTAGGCCAGCTTTCAGAACCTTATCACCAGATTTGAAATGATCACCAAACGCCGGGGTCAGCTTATCATATAAATCTGCCATAGATCGCGACTGGTCGTGTGCAGAAATGGCAGGATGGCGAGCTTGCCGGTTTTGCCAATGCTTTTTTCCAGGTATTTCATCTCTTCGAATTTGGCTTTGATCTCGGGGTCGTTTGAGACTTTGAATCCACTTTCACGCATGAGCAGAGTGCCTTTGGCCCGAACCGCCAATTCCAAATGAATCCGCAAGAAGCACAACATGTCGGCGACCACTTCGCCGGGAAAGGTGCTTTGCAACGATTGCAGATATCTGCCAATGCGCGTCTCCGAGATGTTCCCGCTGGTGATCATCGTCAGTAAATCCACATCGGAGTCGAATCCCACTCCCAGCCATTTTTGAGTGGCCTTCTCGCTGCGTTCAAAAACGATGATCACTAGCAATGGCAGCACAATGAGAAAGCTCAAGGTGATCAAGATGGGCGGCAAAATGAAATGATTGTAGAGCGAATGGACGAGAAGTGCAGCAACGAAGCCGGGTAGGAACACCGTGCTTTTCTCCGAAGATTTGCGATCCGAGATATTTTTTGAGATAATAGCGAAAATCGCGGTGGCGGCACCGTGCATGACCGCCGTGCCAAACCCGCGCACAATCCAAACCAGAAGACTCGCGGTTTCGAGTCTTTGCAGATAGAAGATGTTTTCAACGAAAGCGAATCCCGCACCGACTGCAAATCCATAAATAGCGGCGTCCACCATAAAGCCGACTTTCTTCGACTTGATCAAATAAACAATAAAGGCGGCCTTCAGGAGCTCTTCTGTGAAAGGAGAAACATATTTGGTGAACGTGCTGAATTCGATCGAAAACAATTCTAACAACCGACTGTTCACCAACATACAAATGAGGGCCACGACGCAGCCAATCAGGATGGTGCGCAACACCGAACGTAGTTTCACCAGCTTGTAGCTGTCGAAAACGATCAGAGCACCCAGAAAAATGAAGACGGGCAGCAGACTGATGCTAATGTTGACGAGGACGGTCATTTGACTTGTTGGTCTGCTTTTTGCATAGAAACTTGCTCGGTTTTTTAGGATAGGACATCCTTTGCAGGGTTAACTATCGAAACGCTTTTCAAAAAATAAAAAAGAATTGCATTGTTTTCAACCCAAAAACTCGTTTAAAGAGACCTTGCCAAGTGCGGAGAATGTGTGCAAAGTATGATCGGAACGCAGCCGTGCGTCAATGTTTCCAAAAACTCCGGTCCGGCAAAATTCTGTTGAAAGTGTGCAATAAATTATCTATAATTATTGTTTGGCAAAATTTGAGCCCTTGGAACCGGTTCACGTGTTTTGTCATTCACTGGAACATAACTTAACTTTGTCCGACTAATGATTGATTTGCGTGAAAAACATCATCTGGTTTATACCCACTACATTCCAATCTTAATTGCTGCGCTCGTGCTGAGCGCCGTTGGCGGCTATTTCGCGGCCAAGTTACCTTTAGAAAGCGACCTGGCTGAGCTGCTCCCTGACCGCTTCCAAAGCGTTCAAACCCTGAATCGAATTCGGGATGAAATCGGTGGCGTTGGGCACCTGCGCGTCATTCTTGATACCCAGAATTTTGAAGCGGCAAAAAAATTTGCTGAGGACTTAGAACAGAGGCTCTTGCAAAGTCCCATCGTCAATTATGTAGATTACAAAAACGATGTCGCTTTCTACAAAAAGAACGCGCTTTTGTTCCTGGAAATGAGTGAGTTGGACTCATTGCACGCCACGGTTCAGAATAAAATTGACGAAGAAAAACAGCAACTGAATCCGCTGCTTGTGGACGATCTTTTTGGCGATCAGACGGATGAATCCGCCGACGCGGATCTCGCTGCCTGGGAAGAAAAATACCAGGATAAGGAACCGAAGAATTACTACACCAACGAGGACAGCACCATCCTCATAATGAAAGTCTTCCCGTCCGAAGACAACAGCAGCTTGAGTTTCGTGCAGAAGATGTTCGATGAAGTAAAGAGCATTGTGCAGGCGACAAATCCCAAAGAGTACGCTGCCGACATGAACATCCTTTATGGCGGAAATTTCAAAAACCGTCTGGACGAATATAAGGTCGTGAAAGATGACATTTTAGGCACCGCCATCTATGGCTTCAGCGGTGTATTCCTTTTAATCGTGCTTTATTTTCGAAGGTTGAGCGGCGCAATTCTTATCACGTTGACACTGCTCTGTGCCCTGGCCTGGACTTTCGGAGTTACTTACTTTGTGATCGGAAATCTAAACACAATTACCGGTTTCATGTTTGTCATTTTATTTGGGCTGGGCATTGACTATGGCATTCACGCCTTTGCGAGATATGCAGAGTGCCGAAGAAGCGGCATGAGCTTCGAAAGTTCCATCGAAAAGGTCGTCTGTCAAACAGGCAAGGCGCTGACCACCACCGCCATCACAACTTCAGCGGCATTTTTTTCGCTCATGTTAATGGATTTCAAGGGCTTTTCTGACCTGGGATTTATTGCCGGGATCGGGATGCTGTTTGCCCTGATTGCCATGGTCGTGGTTTTGCCGGCCTTTCTCACCCTGTTTCATAAATTGGGGCTTCTTAACTTCCAGCGGCAAGCCGACAAAAGTCAGGTTTTTCAGAGACGGGATTTTCGTTTTTCGAGGGCCATTCTCGTCGCAACATTTCTGGTTACAGGCTATGCGTTTTACAGCGTGTTCCAGGTTGAGTTTGAGTACGACTTCACCAATCTGCGCGCGATAACAGAGGAACGCGAGGTGGTAAGCAAGAAAACCAAAGGCGTCTTTGAACTCTCCGAATCTCCGGCGGTGGTGTTAGCCGATTCGAGAGCGGAGGTTCAAGAAGTCGTTGAAGCCGCAAGAAAAATTGCTCGCCAGGACACCTCGTCGCCCACCATTGATGCGGTCCGATCTGTGTTCTCATTGGTGCCGAAAAATCAGCCGGAAAGACTGGCGAAGATCAGAGAAATTCGTCAACTGATAAAGGAAGAAGCTGAAGGTGTTGTGACGGGCAAGGACAAGGAACGGCTGGATCAGCTCATGCAATACCTGCAAGTGGATGAGCCGTTCACCTGGGAGGAGTTTCCGCAAAAAGACAAGCGCCAGTTTATCAACAAAGAAGGCGAAATCGGTAACTTTGTGTTCATTTACCCGAGTGTTCCGCTCCGCCACGGTAAAAATGCCATCGAGTTTCGTGAAGACATCGGCAAAATTACTACCGGTTCGGGAAAGACGTATTACGCCTCCAGCTCAAATATCATCCTGGCCGAGATGCTTATCATTATGATTCAGGAGGGCCGATTGGCGGTTATCCTGACGTTTTTGGTAGTTTTTCTGATTGTGATGACAGACCTGCGTAGCGTGAAGGCGGCGCTGTTTGTCTTGACGCCGCTCGCGCTCGGTGTGCTCTGGATGGTCGGAATCATGCATGTCGTG
>JAABYK010000440.1:30460-32278 GCA_011775825.1 Candidatus Zhuqueibacterota bacterium
CACATTTACCACAGATACAAAGAAGAGGGGCCAGGCTCATTGTATCATGTTTTGAGAAATACCGGACTTGCCATCACCATGACCACGCTGACCACCATCGTCGGCTACTCCGGCCTGATCGTAGCCAGCCACCCCGGGTTGAACTCCATTGGCGAGCTTGCCGTCATCGGACTCATCGCCACGTATTTCACCGCCATCATTGTTTTGCCTGCTCTGCTGCAATATTTTGAGGACCGAAAAGAACGCAAGCAAGCGCCGGTAAAGGAGGCGGTGACCTGATCGATTCAGCGCCTTTAGGAATAAACCCCGCGCGTTTTCATATTGTATAAGAAAGGGCCGTTATCAAAAAAACTAGAACTTTACTAAACTTTTAAAGTTTGGTAAAGTTAGTTTACAAGATCGCGCAGTATATTCATGTTGCGCGGTAAATGAAATTTGGATATTTATCCCAGTTTTTGCTCAGTTGGTCCATAATGAAATGCCTTTTGTGAGCTTTTGCGGGGAGCAATCTCTAAATTGATTTGGTCGCCTTCGCGGCTTTGCGTGAAAGCTTTAAAAGTTTAAGAATCAGAACCTAATAACACTTACAATAGGATATTCCCATGAAAAAATTATCAAAAAGAACCGACGCCGGTTTGGCGTTTTTATTGATTGCATGTAGCCTAATGATAAGCTGTGCAACCACTGGTCCGGGTCGGACGTTGGAACAGCGCACCCGGGGACTCTATGCAGATGGCGCTGATTTGTACCGAAAAGGCAACTACATTCAGGCCATCTATTTGTTAAAACAAGCCATCGACTTTAAACCGGAGTTCGCCGAGGCGTACTACGTGTTAGGATTGACGTACATCAAGACCGAAGACTACGAAAAAGCCATCAAGAATTTGAACGAGGCGGAAGAGCTTGACCAGACTCTGGAAAAGCCAGCCTACGATAGGGCCGACGTGAAATTCAATTTGGGATTGGCATATTTGGGTCAGGACGATTACGACACCGCCCGGAAATTGTTGGAAGAAGCCGTGACGCTGCGATCGGAATTCGCCGAGGCGCACTACAATTTGGCCTTTATCTCTGAGAAGCAGGATGATAACGATGCCGCCATTAAGCATCTGAACAACGCAATCGATGCTGATTCCACCATGGACAAGGCTTACGTTGCGTTAGGGAGTTTGCACAAGGAAAAGGGCGATTTGGAGAAGGCACAACAGAATTTTGAACGTGCCATCGAAATCAACCGGGACAACAAGCAGGCTTATAACGAGTTGGGCAAGTTATTTCGAGAGAAGAAAGACTACGAAAAGGCTGCGCGCTATTTGCGAAAAGCGACGCAACTCGATAACAAATACACCGAGGCGTATTTGAATCTCGGATCGGTCTATGTGGACATGGATGCGTTGGACAAGGCTTTAAACACGTTTCAAAAGGCAGTGGAAATTGACTCGACGTTGCCGGAGGGCTACATGAATCTGGCTCAGGTACACTATTTGGCTGGCGACACCACGGCGGCCTTGAACAGCTACGAAAAAGTCCTGGAACTCAAGCCGAAAAAGCCGCTGGTGAACTACCAGATGGGCCAGATTTTCGAGCAGCAGGGACATATCTCCAACGCCATCGAAGCTTACAAACGCGAGATCGAAATCAATCCCGACCATGCGTTCAGTCACTTTAACCTGGCGGTGCTGCTGCACAAGCAGGGCAAATTAGACCAGGCCCTGGAAGAGTATCGCAACTTCGTGGCGCTGGTACCCGAAGATGATGAGCGCGCGAAGAAAGTCAGAAATATCTTGAGTCGGTTGGAAGAGTTGAATTAGGGGTGAG
>JAABYK010000440.1:32304-40197 GCA_011775825.1 Candidatus Zhuqueibacterota bacterium
AATAGTCATTAGGGAACATACGCCACAGCTTGGTATTGTAAATATTCATTTATTCGATGTTGCAGGGCACAACGTTAGCTTTTTTGTCGGTAGAAAAAAGTAGAAAAAACTGGAGAGCGGTTCTCAGCTATCCTTTCGTCTTCTTCTAAACACCAAGTTCTGATTTAAATACTGACAAATTATTTGAAATCATATCAGAAGCAGCCTTCTGAGTAAAGAATTCTGATGCTGGAGTGGTTGTCCAGTTTTGGCCATTACCAAAGGTAAGATAGCGAGCAGTTTCACTTGCAACTCTTAACTCTCTATGATCTTTAAAGGCTTGCCTACTCATATTTTGACGAATGATTCTTTCTCGTATTGTATGTATCGAAGCTTGGAAGTCGCCACGTATCTCTGAACGTTGAGTTACAGTATGCCTGTTTATTTCGTTATCTCTTCTTTTATCTGAGATCAATTCAACGAACGCTTAAACCAGTTCGCCATTACTTGCTCTGCCGGTTTATTTTGTGGAGTGAAGCCTTTGCCTCTGTAATCAGAATCGGAGCGCAGTTTTGGAAACCACTTCCAGAAAAACGCCCCCATGCACCAATCTTTCTGCCAGAATGTTTGAAAGAAGGCTTCGTAACAATTTGCCTGCGTTTGTAGATCCGCTTCCGTGGCTTGTTCTCTTCTTCGACGTGGCCATTCCCACGGTCGGATGGCAGCATCGGCTGCACTTCGATACCCGATTTCCGTGAAAATTACCGGTTTGTTGTGGCGCCTGCTGATTCCTTCAATGGTTTGCAGATGAGGCTGCCAACCTGCCTTAAGCTCGTCAACGGTTGGGTGTTCTTTGTCCGTTAAAGGAAAGTAACCCTGAATCCCGATGTAATCCAATGCATCCCAAAACGGGATCTCCTCGAATTCTCCGTACCAGTTGGCAGAATAAGTCAACTTGCCGCTGTAGACCTTGCGAATCTCCTCGATGATATCACGCCAGTCTTGCTCCCGCTTTACCGCGGTGGTACGCAATTCCGTGCCAACGGCCAGAGCTTCGATGTCGTTGCGTTCAGCGAATCGCGCATAATGAAAAATGAAGGTACGATAACTCGCAAACCAGCTTTGCCAATCCTGTTCGCTATTCATTTCAATCTCTCCGCGCCACTTCCCATTGCTGCTGTTTCGCAACCAAATGTGCGGTTTCAGCAACGTTCGGATTCCAAAACGTTTTGCATGCTGTGTGGTCACTTTCAATCCGACATCGGTCTCACCCCAAAACACACCGCCGTCCGTGATTAGACGCACGTTAGGCGAGTTGTAATCCGTTTGCCAGCCAAATGGAGTCTGAATGATCCAATTCACGTGATTCTTGACCAGCGGCTGAAAGTCCTGCGGGCTCACCTGTTTCGGTCCTGCGACCCAACTCACACCGCGATGTTTTTGCACAAGTTTGTTTGGCGAAGTATAGATGTAGAAAACAACTGCAAGGGGTAGCAGCAAAATCGAAAAGCTCATCCAAGCGGCACGTGGTTTCTTAAACAATCTTACCTCCGAAATCTTAATCTCTTCAAAGAAGCAATGGCGTTTTTCTTGAATGTTGTTAATCGCTCCGGCCCTAAAGATATTCCAGAAATTCTTGAGAGAATTACTGGCATAAACAGCCTGAGACGGATTGTTATTCCCGGTGGGTACTGCCGGTCAGAAAAGATAACCCTTCTCAACGAGCGTCTTAAAACGGCTCATATCTGTGCGGAGTCGCTTTTTGATCGAACCTCTCATACACGGAGAGAGAAGCTTAAAAAGGAAGGCCTTAAAACGGAACTCTGACTCCAACACCCACTTTGTTCGATTGTCATCTAAGCCAATTCTTGTAACGCCTCGGAATTGTGCAAACAAATATAACGCTGATGCAATTCCAGCCAACCGTTACGTTTGAACGGATTCAATGCCGCGCTGGTCGCCTCTCTGGAAGCACCGATCAGATCGGCGATTTCTTGCTGTGTCAATCTGAGGTCGATTTGCACACCACAGTCCCTTTCACGCGGATATTCTCGGGAGAGTCGAAGGAGCAGACGGGCCAATCGGGTCGGGATATCCTGAAATAGTAGCTCGTCAAGACGATTTTCTATCGTAATGAGTCTTTTCCCAATATATTTATAGATTGTAAAACAAAGCTCAGGTTTTTCCTCCATGAGATTTTGAAAGTCGCTTTCATGCATGTAGCCTACCAGACACTCCTCTAATGCCACCACCAACGGATTGGAATATTCTTCTATCACGGCTAACAAGCCGAAGATTTCACCTTCTCGTAAGATAACCAAAATGATCTCCCGACCATCTTCATCGATGTGAAAAACTTTAACTTTTCCTTTCATTAAGAAATAAACATGTCTCTCGGAATCGTGCGGTATGAGTATCGTTTCTCCCTTATCGAACTCTTCCGCACGTAAATATTTGGTGAAGGATTCGAGATCGGACTCACTAAAATTATCGAAAATATTGAAGTTTTTCAGATACCAGAGCATTCTTTGTTCCTCTGGTTTTGAATGATTAGGTGTGGAGTTCACAATATTGCCCTTTCTATTTTAGTTTAGATTAAAAATATTGTGATTTTCTGTCTGAGAAAATCCGCTGTTTTTTTCTCACTCAAATTGGGAGTGCGTAGCAAAAGAGGTAGAGCCAAATAGAAGGAGGAAAACTTTCTTCCTATTTTGTGTTTAAAGAGCATAAAAAGATCGCTCAGGCTGATACATGTGCTGAACGATCGGATCATTCGGCCAGGTCTACTTTTTGTCCGTCACATCCTCGATGGCCAGCAGGATGTGTTGTTTGAGCTCCTCCTCTAATCGAACCTGGCGGGCATTGAGCAGCATTTTCTTGTGCCCGACTTTTGGGAAATCATGTTCGACCAGAAAATCGTTAAACGACTCATGCTGGGACAAAATATCTTCCAGAAGTTGACGAAGTGTACCTTAAAATTCTTATTATGCTCTTCCATATACTCCTGCAGCACAATTGCCAGGGAGTAAGCTTCTTCTCCGGTTGCTACTCCGGGAATCCAAAATCGCACGGAGTCGTCGTTGGGTTTATCATCCAACAATCGAGGCAAGCCTTTCTCTTTTAAGACATCAAATGCGCTCGCATCTCTAAAGAAGTTGGTTACACCAATCAACAATTCAGTGAACAGAGAGTTCACTTCGTGAGGATTCTCCTGCAGATAACGAACGTAGTGGGTAACCTGCTCGAGCTGATGCACATTCATCCTTCTTTCGATGCGCCGAAGGACGGTATTGCGCTTGTAGTTAGAAAAATCATGTCCGGTTTTGCTGCGCAGGAGAAAATAGATCTTCTGCAGAGGTCCCTCAAACTCGTTTTCAAGCCGAGCGGTTTTTTCAACTTTGCGGTTCAAACCGAATTCCGCATACTTCAGAAGGCGCTCCGGCATTTTCTCAGCGGGTAAAATAAAGTCCACGAGCCCGGTGTCGATGGCGCTTTCGGGCATACCTCTATATTCAGCGTGATCCGGATCTTGCGCCATCGCCATTCCCACCTTTTCTTTGATGGCGCGGACACCGAGGACACCATCCGTACCCGTGCCCGAAAGGATAATGCCCACGGCTTTCCCTTCCTGATCTTCTGCCAAGGCGCGGAATAAATAATTTATCGGTGTGCGTGGAGAAGTTTTGCGATCGAGCAAGTGCAAAACACCATGCATGATGCCCATGGTGTGGTCCGGAGGAATGATATAGATGTGATTCGGTTCGACCTCCATCCCATCTTCAACCTGTTGAAACGGTATCTTTGTTGCTCTTTGCAAAAGCTCGGGCAGCAGGCTAACATGATGCGGTTCCATATGTGTAACGACAATAAAGGCCATTCCGCTATCTTCCGACACATTTCTAAAAAATTTCTCCAAAGCCCCCAAGCCACCGGCTGACGCGCCGATGCCAACGACAAAGAACCCTTGCTTCTTAGATTTTTCGGATGAACTCTTCTGGCTTTTCGCTTTGGAAGCCGCACCCTTTGGGCTTGTTGACCGGCGCTTTTTGGATTGAGTCGAAGCTTTCTCTTTTTTCGTTTGCTTTTGTTTTGGCATGGTTCTTTTTCCTTAATATTGACTTTTTGGTCGCGCAAAAAGCCAACGTTTCTGTCATTGGGGCTGTCCAAAAAACCACCTGACGGCGTCACTACGAACATTTTCTTGATCGCCCAAATTGTATGTCTCCTGCATGTATCCTGATCGAAAAGATCAATAAGGACATTTGTCCCCAACCGATCTTGGTTCAGTGAGATTTATATCCCGTACTATTTCTCGTTCAGCGTAAATATGATGAACCATCTAGAAGCAAAGTAAAACTAAATTAGCAAATGTTAAGAAAAATTAAAATGCAAGCCTATAGCTTAATTGACAATACACTCACGACTTCACCTTGACTTTTCACAAACTAGTTCGTACTTTCCGTGTACGTGTCTGTAGAGGGGAAGAAAAAGAACTGCAGTGAAATAACGCTCACCTTGCTTGCGTTCTCATCTACTGTGATTTTAACTCAGAGGAAGATCGAAATTAACACGTGACTCTTGTGCAATCTCGAAGTATGAATCGCTCCACACGGATGATTCCCCGCCTTCGACTGAGTTCACGATGACACTGCGAATCGAAAAACGGAAGAGGGAAAATATGAGGTCAAGAAGCCTTTTCACATGGATCATTATTGGGCTAAGTCTAGCCACCTTCTGCATCAGTATCATTCAGGCCAAAGAAAATCCCATCAAGCCGAGGTTGACTCACAGCGAGCATGTCGCGGCGAAGGCATCGGCAAGTGAATTTGTCTGCGGCACCTATCGGGGCAATGAAAAGGACGTTTTTTGGAGATATTACCAATATCGGGCCACCAAGAAACCTTTAAACAAAGCAACTGCTCCGAACGCATTCGTTGCCGACGACTTCTGGGTCGTGGAAGACGACGGCGAGGTGCTTATCAGCGGAGTCAACCCATTCGACACGGACATGCAGACGTTTCGTTTTCAGCCCAACGCAAATGGAGGATTCGAGGTTTCAACCGTGACATTCAATTTTGATTCGGACCTCGGAACTAACTTGAACCTCGGAGACGATGAAAATGCCATCAGAAACATACCTTTCACTTTCAATTACTTTGGCAACGCGTTCACTCAAGTACACATTAATGCGAACGGTATCGTCAGTTTTGGGAGCAATGTCAATCCCAGTGGTTTTTTCGATGACAACGACTTTTTTAACGAGCTTCCGAAAATTGCGCCTTACTTCATGGATCTGAATCCAGTCGTCAGCGGCGATGTCTTTTTTAAAAGTGAAGGGGAGAAGATAACCATAACCTGGAATGAGATTACCGAATTCAGTCAAACCGGTTCTCCAATCAACCTGAATACCTTCCAATTGGTTCTGAGACCGGATGGGTCATTTGACGTGTCCTTCAACGGCATCGGCGCCACGACTCAAATCAACAACCGACCCATCACCTTTGGAATTCATCCCGATGGCCAACCCACTTTGGAGATCATCAGTTTCTCCGATGATCTTCCATTCAGTGGCACCGTAAAAACCGGCATCTTTGAAAATTATTTGGATATCGAGCAGCCGATTGTAAACGACACTGCCGTGATGAACAAGTTTTACGAAGTTTTTCCGGATAGCTTTTTCCAAACCGCGTTCTTCACGAACTTTACTCAGACCATGGCCGGATTCGCAAACGAAGTCAATATAAAAAACCACATACAGGGAATCGGTTTGCGCGATGACCTCGACATAAGTGAATTTTTTGGCAGCAACCGTGTTTTGGAAAGCCGGTTAAACATGAACCAGCTCAACGTCTGGCCGGACGATCCCACGCGGCGGTTTTTTGGCGGCGGAAATAATTTTCTCACGATCATGGGCCAGGAAGCGGGACATCGTTGGGGAGCGTTTGTCAATTTTATCGACGCGAACGGCAACCGCAGCAATCTGATACTGGGCCGCGCAGATGCACATTGGAGCTTCTTTTTCGATGCCGATCACTCCTCCCTGGAAGGCGGGAATTGGGAACCGCTTTCAGGGGACACGTTCACCACACCGACTCAGATTGATTTTTTTGGCGATATCGATGAGTACATTTTCGGAGTACGCGGGCCTCAAGAGGTGACACCATCGTTCTTTGTCAGCAGTGCCAGCAACAACCTGCCCTTCAGTCGAGCTCGGGGCACCCCTTTGCAGGGCACAACCGCCCGCGGCACCGCGGTGGAAGTCACCATCCAAGACATCATCGCTGCGGAGGGACCCCGGTTTCCGGCTGAGCCGAACGCTCCCAAGGATCTCAGGCAGGCCTTCATTCTCATCGTCGAAGCAGGCACATCGCCGACGCAAGCTGAGCTGGACAAAATGTCGAGGTTTCGAAGAACCTGGGAAGATTATTTCGAAGTGTCCGTGGATGGACGCATGACCCTGAATACGTCTATCGTACGCACGTTTCCCATCGCGGTGGTGCGAGGTCACGTCCTGGATGCCGTAACAAAGCTGCCTTTGCAAAATATTTCAGTGAAATCCGTCGAGCGCGGTTTCGTGCAATTCGTCCCTAGCACCGGACGTTACACCTTTCGCTACATGGCCCACGAAGAATCCGGTTCGGAAGAGCAGATTACACTTATTGCAGACGCAGAGGGTTACGCTCCCGACACAGTGGCAACCAGCATTGCCTACGGAACCGAGCTTGAAGTCGACTTCGAACTGAATCCCAACCCCACAGCCGTCGAAGACGTGCAAACCAACGTGCCGTCAGCTTATGCTTTGCTGCAAAACTATCCCAATCCGTTTAATCCATCGACGCAGATTCGCTACGAGCTTCAGCGGCTCAGTCAGGTTCAATTGACCGTGTACAACATGCTCGGGCAAGAAGTCGCAATCCTTGTCAATGAAAGGCAGCCTGCGGGTTCCTATGCGGTCAAATGGCAGGGTGACAATGTCAGCGGTGAGATCGTCGCAAATGGCGTGTATTTACTGCAATTCGAGGCAGAAGATGTTTCATCAGGCACCGGCCAGGTTTTTGTGGAAACCCGAAAGATGGTCCTGTTAAGATAAGCTTTCGTTCATGTATGAAGGCCACTAATGGGAGCCGCTGTTTAACAGGATTGCTGACTCATTCGATACGAAATAAGGAATATTCATTTACTGGGGATTGTATTAACAATTAGAAGTACAATTTAAGGCGATCATGTGAAATTTCCTTCCTCCTCCTCGAGAAATGAGCCACGTGGTCGCCTTTATTATTTGATCATATGCAATAGGGCGAATCGCTCTCATATGTCAGTCTTTAGGCCAAAAATTTCCACGGAACCTCTCGCCTTCACAATTGTTAAATACTGAAACTGGCTTACCCCTACGATTATTTTGCATAACAAAACCGCCATTTGAGATCGAAACACAGATTTGATTTTCGTCTTCACCACGGACGATAAACCTAAGCTAATTTGATGTCTGGCAGAAAAAACAACTTTCAAGTTGCAAACGGCCGTGTTTCAGAAGAACTCATTTCCATTCGCGACTACATGTCTTCCGATGACCTCAAAAACGAGATTCGACGACGGATTTCCGAACGCGTCAAACAGAATTGGCAATTTCAGACGCTATCGACCCGCGGCGGTTTTATCGCTCTGCTGTTCAAACATTAGTCCCCCTCCACTATTTTCATCCGTACTACAAACCTGCAACATTGTGTTTTTTTAGCAAAGTTTTTCTATGCGGCATTTGGGAGCAGTGATATATTTGAATTACGAAAAGCCAATGAAGTAGACATAAGCAATTGGCCTTTGTAAGTAATACGATACCGTCTTGTTATTGAAACTTTTTGAACGAGTCCGTGAGTTCTTAATAGCCGTATGAGTCGAGAAATTTTTCCGATTTGC
>JAABYK010000633.1 GCA_011775825.1 Candidatus Zhuqueibacterota bacterium
CGCTACTAAGACCCGCACGGGGACCGGTCACTATGCAGCCAACTTAGCAGCTGCTTTGATGCAGCTTGACCATGAGCATGAGTTGGTCATCTATTGTGACACGCAAATGCTCGATTGGTTTGCCGACCGCCGGAATGGCCACAAGGTCGCTTTAAAGGGCATCACATTTAGCTCTGCGGCTCAGCGGGTTTTTTGGGAGCAAGCGCGGTTGAGCCATCATCTGCGCACAATGGATGTCAACTTATTACATTCCATGGCTTTTACCTCGCCATTAATGGGACGTACCCGATCGGTTGTGACCGTCCATGATTTGACATTTGTTCGGTACCCGGAGACCTTGCCGCTTTCTAAGAGGATTTATTACCAATCAACTTTCAAATCCTCTCTCCGCAGAGCCGAAAAAATCATTACCATCTCGGAGAGCATGAGGCAAGAAATTGTCTCGACGTTCGGGCTTGATTCGGAAGACGTGATTGCTATTCCTATTGCGGCGGGAGAGGAGTTTTTTACTCCCCCTGATCGGGACCAAACAGAAACTGTGTTGCAAGGGCTGGGTGTACGAATGCCTTACCTTCTGACGGTGGCCACCCTCGAGCCGAGAAAAAATTTGACGGTTCTGCTGCAAGCCTTTGATTTGTTGAAAAGAGAATCGGACTTGCCGCACAAACTGGTTTTGACTGGAAAACGGGGCTGGTTTACACCAAAAAATAGTCTTGTCGAAAAGATACTCGGGACCCGGAAAGATATAATTTTTACAGGGTATGTCCCGCAGCAGGACATGCCGGCTCTGTATGCCGGCGCCGACCTCTTTTTATTCCCATCGTTGTACGAGGGCTTCGGGATTCCACTGTTAGAAGCCTTTGCCACCGAGGTGCCGGTAATTGGGTCAGATATTCCCGTGCACAGAGAAGTTTGTGGCGACGCAGCAATGTTTGTCAATCCAAGAGATCATGCACAGTGGTCCAATGCCATACTAAATCTGCTAAATGATACTCAAAAACGCAAACAACTAAAGGCAAAAGGTATGAAACGCCTCAACGATTTCTCATGGAAAAAAACTGCTGAGAGAACACTGGAAGTCTACGGGATGGACGAAGCGAATGGGAAGAATTAAATTAATCCAACTGGGAAAATACTATTATCCCGTGCCGGGTGGGATGGAGACCCATCTTTACGACACATGCAATCAACTGAAGCACAAATATGATGTTGAGGTGCTGGTTGCCAACACTCAACCCAGAACCGTTGTGCAGTATGTCGCCGGTGTGAGAGTCCAACGGATGGCTAATCTGGGAGAGGTGTTTTCCAGCCCAATTTGTCCAACCTTGCCGAATCATTTGGTAAAATCGAATGGAAATCCTGCTGGCTTAATTCAGCTTCACTTGCCGAACCCGATGGCACACATCTCCTATCTGCTTGCCAGACCGCAGGGGCGTTTGATCGTGACGTGGCACAGTGACATCATCAAACAAAAATGGTTGTCAAAGGTTTATCGCACGCAGCTTTATCATTTGTTGGAGCGAGCTGACTGTATTGTGGCTACGTCTCCGAACTACATTAACCATAGTCCGTTTCTGAACAAATATGAACACAAATGTGCGGTTGTGCCCCTTGGAATCCGAGTTGAAAAATTCAGGGCATCTTACGAGGTTAATCGGAAGGCATCCTTAATTCGTCAGCGCTATGACCGCCCAATTATTTTGTTTGTCGGTCGATTAACTTATTATAAAGGGTTAGATGTGCTTTTAGAAAGTGCGGATCGCATCCCAGCAAAGTTTCTGTTGATTGGTACCGGTCCGCTTCAGCAAAAAGTGCAGAGGCTTGTCGACCAGAACGGTTTAGCGGACAAGATTTTCTTGCTGCATAATGTAACCGATGATGACCTGGTCTCCTATTACCATGCGTGCGACCTTGCCGTGCTACCCTCGAATGAGCGTAGTGAAGCGTTCGGTATCGTGCAATTAGAAGCGATGACCTGTGGCAAGCCCGTGGTGAGTACAAATCTAACGACGGGCGTTCCGTGGGTCAATCGTCATGGGGAAACCGGGTTGGTTGTCCCGGTGAATGACCCTGCAAAGCTCGCGGAGGCCATCAATTATTTGCTTAAAAACGAACGCGAAAGAATTAGGCTCGGGGAAAATGGTCAACGAAGAGTTGAAAGGCATTTTACACTCGAAAAAGTCACCCAAAAATTGGAGCAAGTTTACCACCAGGTATTGAACGGTGGAATGAGATACAATGACGTTCCGGAAATGAACAAAACAATCGCATCGTGACGGTTCGCCTGGAGTCGAATCTTAATCAAGGAAGGTAAGATTGTCATGTTAGCCACGCTAATTTCGGTATTCGCTGCACTTTTGATCTCGACAACGCTCACGCCCACGGTGAGAAAGTTAGCTTATCGGTTTGGCATAGTCGCCGAGCCAAATCATCGCACGGTCCACAAACACTTGACGCCGAAACTGGGAGGATTGAGCATTTTCGCTGCCTTTTCCATCGGCGTTCTCATCCTGGCCATTTTGCATCCGGACAACATGAATGTGCTGGGAATCTGGCTGGGCAGTATGGTTGTGTTGATGCTCGGTTTTCTGGATGATATCCGTGGTTTAGGTTGCTATAGTAAACTATCCGGGCAGGTGCTGGCCGCCTCCATTGCCCTGGCGCTTGGCTTTAAGATTAAGACGATTTACCTGTTTTCCGGCCATGCTATCGACCTGGGAGTTTGGGGTGCGCCCTTGACGATTTTCTGGATTGTCGGCATAACCAACGCCGTGAATTTGTTAGACGGGTTGGATGGTCTGGCCTCCGGATTTTCAGTCATCGTCTCAGGCTTTGCGCTGATAGCCGCCGCCATGATTGGAAATTATGAAATGGTGGCCCTAACACTCGTTCTGAGCGCTGCCCTGCTTGGGTTCTTAAAATACAATTTCGCCCCGGCAAAGATATTTTTGGGAGACACCGGCAGCCTATTCCTGGGGTTCACATTGGCCTGTCTTTCCGTCAATGCCTTTCATTTCCAGAATGCCGGACCGGATATCCTCGCCGCGGCGATTCTGTTCTGGCTGCCTCTGGCGGATACAAATATCGCGATCTTCAGGAGATTGAGCAAACGACAACATCCGTTTCGGGCCGACCAGGAGCATATTCATCATCGTCTCTTAAAACTCGGCTTGAGCCAATCGTCCGCAGTGTCGAGTATTTATGCGGTGACGTTCGTTTGCGGCAGCATCTCTTTGCTCTTATTCGCCGGCAGCCTGAAATTGGGCGGCCTGTTGCTGTTTGGTTTTGCGGTTCTGTTCGTATTCGCACTCATCCATCTGGGTTGCTTTGACTTTGTTCGCAGAAAACCCGTTTCCGGGAATTTAGCGGCAAAGAAGTTTCAGAAGAGGCCGTTGAATACCGTGACTCTAGAGGCGAGTGTTTCTGAAGAGGAGGATGGAGGCGGTGGCGGTAGGCAGTGGCAGTAGGCAGTAAACGGAGCGCAAACGTCTCGTTTGCAATCTTGTAAGAAGAGCTCAAAACAAGAGGGTTTCACAAACTCGACCATCTTTGATGCCCACGGACAGCGATAGACATGTTTCGTTCTTGCACCCGGTTGACACCGATTTTTCTACTCGTTAATCTTTCCATCGTTTGGAGCCTTCCACTTGCAAAAGAGAGCCAGCTTTTCACGGTTGAAGAACGATCCCCGCAAATGGTTGTATTTACAATCGAGCCTTTTGAGCTAAAGATTCGTTCCTTCGAAGTCAACAACCAAACCTACCAACGGTTAACCATCCCAAATTACGGCGTGACGACAGACCCGGGCTTGCCGGCTTTGCCTCAAACCGGCGCCCTGGTTTACGTTGCTGAGGGAAGCGACGTAGTTGTCAGAGTTCTCGAGAGCGAGTTTGAAGAGCGAAGCGGCCTGAATATCCTGCCAGCACCGAGGATACGAGAGCACATGCAGGCTGACGGTGTGTTTTACGAATATTTTGAGGATGCCTCAATTTACAATTCGGATACCTACTGGCCCACGAATTTGGTGGAAGTTTCCGGGCGCGGCAAGCTGCGCGGTCGCGAGATCGGCAGGATTCAAATCAACCCGGTGCAATTCAATCCGGTTCGAAAGACGCTGCGGATTTACAAGACCCTTAAAGTGGAAGTCAGGTTCAGTGTTCCTCTTAGTTCCGGGGTTGGCAAAAGGACTTCTCGGCTCGATCCGTTTGCTGAACTCATGCCTTCTAACATCTTGAATCCTCGGCAAGGCATGGGCTTTGATTTCAAACCCGATGTGAGGCGAATACGGAATGAATGGTACAATCCGGAGTTCACCTATTACAAATTTAAGATCAACGAAGAAGGCGCCTATGTCTTGACCCACGACGATCTCGTTCGAGCAGGTATTCCGGCCAATTCCCTGAATTTGAATACGATAAAGCTCTTTACCGGAGGTGAGGAAATCCCGATTTGGATCGAGGGTCCCCAAAGCTCGACCTTCACCGAAGAACATCGTCTGTATTTTTATGCAGACCGGCATCGCGGCGAGGGTCGGTTTTATGATTTCTACACAGACGACAATGTGTACTGGTTAACTGCAGATGGCGCCACGGGCAAACGTTACCAACTCGAGCCTGACACAGATTCAGATGCCAGTCCGGCACCTTTCTACTGGGAAGTCGTGCACCTGGAGCAAGAAAATCAATTTCATCGAGCGAATGGGTCGAGCGAAATCGACCCGGAAGAAGGGTGGATATGGCGATTTTTCTTCGATAACGATCGAGAGACGGTGGATTTCGACGTAAGTGGGATTTTTGATGAAGTGAAGACATGTTCGATCCAAGTCCGGTTGCAAGGGACCACAAAAGATCCGGTTGAACCAGACCATCACGTTCGCCTCTCCATAAATGATGAAACCATTGCAGACGCGTTTTTTGATGACGACCAGGAGTTTATTTGGACCGTTTCGTTCCCCAGGCCTTTATTGAAAGAAGGTGAAAACCGTGCCAGGCTTCACCTCGTGCCGGATACCGGCGCCGAAGTCAATCAAATCTATTTGGACTGGATTGAGATAAGTTATCCTCGCGTGCATGCGGTATCGCAAAGTAGATTGAAGTTTCGATCTTCAGGCGCAGGAGACTCGCCAACGGTTTTTTCGTTGCTCAACTTTGAGGATAAGAATGTCCGCATTCTCAATCCGGCGAGTGGCAAGCTTTGGCATCCGGTCGCAGAGAAACTATCCACGTATCGCGTTGAATCTGCCGGCTTTGACGATGGCAGTTTCGTGAGGATGCTCGCCGATTTTGAAAACTTTGAGTCGAAGTTGAGAGGGTATAACCTGCTCGTTATCCGACCCGAAACTGGCGACGTGGAAACCAGGAATTTCGACACGTTCAGTTCCGCCGAGGAAGCGAATCGACTCGCCGAGTACCTTGATTCGCTGCCACTCGGAAGCGTCGTGCTGGCCGGGATTGCAGACGAAGGTTCGTCCAACATGACGGAGGCCGCCTATCAAGCGTTCGAGTCGGTTGGCAGCACATTGATCCGTCAGGTGCAATTCAGAGATTCCTGGGCATTGATAGGGTGGAAAGGCGCCACCTCCGCCTCCATTTCTGAGGTGCTATCAAAAAGATTTGATGGCCCGGCCATTGCGAACGATTCGCTGAGCAACGCACAGGCGTTTCGGTTTCGTGTAGCGTTTGAAGATAGATCTACTCAGAATGACTTCTATTATGCATTTTCCAGCGGTGGAGTAAAGAAGGTCGCCAGGATTGAAAGGGACAAAAGCAGCAACCTGCGGGCGACTTCAAATGCAGCGGATTACGTTATCGTAACCCATGCAAACTTTCTGAGTCAGGCCGAAGAACTCGCCGATTACAGGCGCGACCATAATGGGTTCCGCACTGCGGTTGTTGATGTGGAAGACATCTACGATGAGTTTAGTGCGGGCGTCGTCAGCCCTCACGCGGTAAAAGACTTTTTGATCTATACGTATGACAACTGGCAAAAACCGGCGCCTTCGTTTGTGCTTTTATTTGGGGATGCCTCATGGGATCCAAAGAGACACCAGCCCGATGCCGAAAAGATGAACTATGTTCCTTCGTACGGGATTCTTGTTGCCGACAACTGGTTTGTGTCATTGGATGGCCCGGACGATTTGCTTGCGGATATGTTCATTGGACGCATACCGGTAGAAACGCCGATTCAGGCAGCGACAATGGTGGACAAAATTATTCGGTACGAACGTCTGGAATACGATGCCTGGAACAAAGAATTTGTGTTTTTAAACGGGGGAATCAACGACACGGAACAAAAAATTTTCTCATCACAAGCGAACCAATTGATCACCGAAAACCTCCGAATTCCGCCTTTTCATGCCACGGTAACGCAGTTTAATAAGTCAACCAATGAAAGCATCACACAAAGTTTGAGACGCGTTGTCGGAGACAAAATAAATGAAGGCGCTTTGTGGGTGAATTTCTTAGGCCACTCGGCGAGCTCTGTTTGGGACATCGACATCGGGCAGCCCGATGAATGGCAGAATGAAATTTTCCCGTTCATGACCGGGATGTCGTGTCATTCTGCGCGGTTCGCCAATCCGCAAAGAAACAGCTTGAGTGAAAATTATGTTCTCCATCCGATGGGTGCAGCGGCTTATTGGGGTTCGACAGGCTTTGGGTACGTCACGCAAGACTTCTTTCTGTTGCAGGGGCTGTTTTCTGCAGTAGCCAAAGACACCGTTCGAAGTGTCGGTCAGGCCACCACGTCTGCCAAATGGCATATC
The DNA here is from genome assembly GCA_011775825.1 of Candidatus Zhuqueibacterota bacterium. GTDB lineage: Bacteria > Zhuqueibacterota > Zhuqueibacteria > Oceanimicrobiales > Oceanimicrobiaceae > JAABYK01. Next base: position 6,764 of record JAABYK010000633.1, read on the forward strand.
TGGCAAACATTGGGCAACTTTAAGCGGACGCGTTTTGTGATCAATCAGTACGCCCTCATCGGCGATCCGGCCATGAACCTGGTGATCCCGCGAAAACCGGAGCTGGCCATTCGTTCCCGGGATGTCGAATTCGGTTCTACTTCCCTCTTAATTCCAGACTCCACGACGAGCATCTCAACCAGGATCCAAAATTTCGGGTTGCTCCCCCGGGATAGCGTTGAAACCGCCATTTCGGCGACCGATCCGGAAAACAATGTCTCGCCGGTCGCCATCGCAAAAACAGCTCCCTTTGGCAATGTGGATTCGTTGTCTGTCAACTGGGATCTCCCTGAGAATCCGGGTCTGTATCGGGTGCGAGTAGAGGTCGATCCGTCAAACGTGATTGAGGAAGAAGATGAGCTGAATAATTTGGCCGAGACAGAGATTTCTATTTTTTCTTCGGATTTGACCCTGGTCAAACCGACGCAATTTGGTGTGGTGACCACATCTGCGCCAGAATTGATCAGCAACAACTCCAGGACTTTGGCAGAAAATTTGAACTATTTTTTCGAAATTGACACATCGGAAACGTTTACAAGTTCGGTTCTACAACAATCGCCGCCAATCTCGGAAGGGAAGCTGGTTAGCCGTTGGCAGCCCCAACTTCCGGATACCGGGGTGTATTTTTGGCGTGTCCGGACGTTTGACGGGAAAAATTACGGTCCGTGGGAACAAGCCTCGTTTCTGCTTTCTACCGACAGCAACTCGCAGTGGCAGCAGTCCAGGCAAGCACAACTGAACGAGAACATTTTAGAACAACTCGAAACTACGGATGACGATGCTGCCGAGTTACGAACGGAGCGCCTTGTTTACGAGGCTGAATCCGCCGGTTTTTTGGACGGCAATTATGCCTTGCTGGCCAGAAATGGGGAGGTTTTTGGAGGCATATTTCGTGGTTATTTGGTCGCGGTGTTTGATGACCGCGACGGTGAGTTGCTGGCGCGGTCTGCATTCGATACGTTTGGGGATGCCGCCAATGTCGAGGCTTTGGCGCAATTCATCAACGCGATTTCAGAAGGACGAATTGTGTTGGCCGCCATCAAAGACGAAGGCAGTGCCAACATGACCGAAAGCGCTTATCTGGCGCTGGAGAGCATCGGCAGCCAGTACACACGGCAAGTGGGGTCTCGCGACTCCTGGTCCATTATCGGTCGCAAGGGTGCGGCCATCGGCAGCGTGCCGGAGGTGTGGAAAAAGTCAGGAGAGGGACCGGCGGTGATCGCGGATACGCTGTACCGGTTTGCCAAATCGGGGAGCATGCTTTCCACCGAAATCGGGCCGGCCTTGGCCTGGAAATCGGCACACTTTTCTTACGCTAAACCTCCGAATACGGAGGTGGCGTTTCAGGTGCTGGGTCAAAATCGCTTCGCCAACCGCACGGATACTTTGATGAGCAATCTGACAGATGTGCGACAGGTTGAGCTCTCACATATCAACGCCGACACCTACCACACTTTGAAGCTGCGTATGGTAATGGGTTCGCCCGACGGCTTGTCTTCTCCTCGCCTGCATGCCTGGGCGGTGGATTTCAAACCGCCGTCTGATCTCATTCTGGGCAAAGGTTCGGTCATCACCGAGGCGGACACCGTGTCCGAAGGTGCTAACCTTCAGGTGAACATCGAGGTGGCCAATTTCGGACTCAGTCCGGTTGACAGTTTTAAGGTGAGTTTGTCCACCACAGACTCGCGGTCAGGTCGAGTTGAACTTGCCGACCTCAGGGGGCAGACTCTGGCTGTGGATCAGTTTCAACAGCTCGAAACGACCATCTCAACGGCGGGATTCTCGGGCAAAGTCGATATCCGTGCTGAGATCGATCCCGACGACGCCATTCCTGAAATCAACGAAACCAACAACGCGTTTGACTTCAGCGTGTGGGTCGCAAGAGATACCCTTTCCCCCAAAATTCGTGTAACGTTTGATGGACAGCAGATCGGCAAGGGTGACTTCGTATCCGCCAATCCAGAAGTGATGGTTGAGATTCGGGACACGAGTAATTTCACATTTGCGGACACCTCGAAGGTGGTCATTCTGTTGGATGAGCAGAAGGTTGTTTATGGAAACCGTGTCGGTCAGGCGCAATTTATCCCGCAACAGAATTCCGAAGACGAATCGTTGAAAGCCATCACCCTGTTTCGCCCCATGCTGACTGAAGGCGAGCACCAAATTGAAGTGCTGGCAGAAGACGAGACCGGCAACTTGCGATATTTTCAAGTGGATTTCGTCGTGAGTTCCAATCTCCTGATCACCAACGTGATGAACTATCCCAATCCGTTTCAAAGTCAGACGGAGTTTACCTACATTCTCACACAAGGCGCCGATGATGTCCGGATCAAGATTTACACCATTTCCGGTCGGCTCATTCAGGAGATCGAGTTTCTACCATCACAGGTTGGCTTTAACCACTATCTCTGGGATGGCCGCGACCAGGCTGGCGATGTTCTCGCCAATGGTGTGTACTTGTACAAACTGATCGCACGCCGGGGTCAGGAGCAGTTTGAGGTGGTGGAGAAGTTTGGAATTGTGAGGTAGGGGACCAAAACTAAGTGAATTTACGGATATGGTTTTGATAGGTAGCATGCAGCTCGGCTATG
>JAABYK010000145.1:0-9828 GCA_011775825.1 Candidatus Zhuqueibacterota bacterium
TGTGCCTAAAGTCATCGCAGCGGCGACCGTGGTTTTCACTTTTTAGAACTAGAGTTTCCATGTCAGGCCCCTTTTTTGTTCCCTCGTAGTGTCAAAATCTTAATCGAACGGAGGGAAATGATGGCAAAGGCACCTGAAATCGTCTTGACTGAACAAAAAGAGAAGGTTTTGCACTCCTGGCTTCGTTCTGGAAAAACGGAGCAACGCATGGTCGAGCGTGCCCGGATAGTTCTCTACGCTGCCGACGGTAAAACCAATCTCGAAATAGCCAGACTACTGAACACAAGGCGCACGCAGTTCAGAATCTGATCGTTACGAAGGACTTCTTGTTAATCTCAAGCTGGCCTTCACAACGCGATAACATTGAGCGGTGGTTGGACTTCTTGATTGTTTAATATGGAAAAGTTTTACCAATTTATTCTCCACGCGAGTTTTGCGACTAAAATCTTTGCTTCAATTCAAAAAAATTATGAATCGAATTTCGCGAGGGGACGTTTCTGTAAATGTTTGACAAAGCAGTCGACAAATCTTGGCTGCTGGTCGCCGTTAATGGTCACAGCGTACCAGACACGTTCGAGCGCATGCCCGGCGAGGGGGATGGCTGCCAGTTTCTTTGACCTCAAATAAGGCTTGATGGCCCAGTTCGCGATCACCGTGATCCCTAGGTCGGATTTTACCATTTCAATGATAGCTTCAGTGAGCTGCAGCTTTGAGACTTTCCCTGGAGTGATTCCTGCCGGAATCAGTACCCGTTGAAATATGTCGAGGAACTCGGTTGGGGCAGTGTAGCAGATCAGATGCTCGTCGGTCAACTGTTCCGGATAGACGTAATCCTGAGAAGCAAATCGATGTCCTGCATGGGCTACCACAACCATTTCATCCGTGAACAGCTCGGCGTATTTGAATCGCGTCGCCTCGTCTTGCCTGGTCAAACAACTGACGATGGCCAAATCAAGTTTGCCGTTCAGCAGAAACTGTATGGGCTGCCGTGTGGCCTCAGTAACGATTTGCACATCAACATTGGGAAACCAGCGCCGATACGATTTTAGCAGCGCCGGAAGCCAATGGTAACATGTGTAGCACTCGGTACTAATCCGTAAAACACCACTCTCTCCCGAGACCAGTTTTTTGACATCGTATTCCGTTTTTTCAAGCTCCGTAAGCACCTTTTTCGCCGTAGCCAATAACCGTTCACCTGCCTGGGTGAGAATCATTTTCTTACCGATCCTTTGAAACAGGGATGTCCCGAATTTCTCCTCCATCTCTCTTAACTGGTGACTCAAGGCCGATTGAGTGAGAAAGAGTTTCCTGCCGGCGCTGGTTAAGTTGCCTTCCTCAGCCACCGTTTTGATCAATCTCAAATGACGGATTTCCACAGATGCTCCTGATTTACTATTAGAATTACTCATGGTTTTCATTAGAACAATCAATTTTTATAATATAAAAAAGTTTATTATTATTTCAACAAAAAAGAAGGGAAATAACATGAGAGGACATCAGTCGACTTTTCCGAATGCCTATACACAGTTGACCACGAAGGAATTACTGAGAGCATTTGATTTGGGCGCAACTCATTTGCCACAAGTTCTCAAGGAGCTGACGGAACAGGATTTGAAAGCCCGCCCGAGAACCGGGAAATGGTCGATTCAGGAAATCGTTCTGCATGTGGCGGATTCGGAAATTATGGGGGCGGGCCGGATTCGGCAAGCATATACCCAGCCCGGAAGCACGTTTGCCACCTATGATCAGGATATTTGGGCTGACATCTTTGATTACCGAAATCAAGATGGTTCAGCAATCCAGAATGCGCTCAAACTGTTCGAGTATTTGCGACGGACCAGCTCTGCTATCTTCCGCCGTGCAAGAAGGGGTGATTGGCAAAAAAACGGAATCCATGCGGAATATGGTTCACTCACTTTGCGACAACTCCTCGAACTCTATGCCGATCACTCGGAGCGGCACATAGAACGGATTCTGGATTTGCGTTCGCGATTAGGCAAAGCCATCGAATTTCCCATTCTGTTGCAGCAACGACTTTATTAAGCAGATAAGTAACGGAGAAAACGGATGTCGGCAATATCGGTAAAAAGCTTTTTTTGGCTCCTGTTTTTGGCCCTGCTATGGGGACCATCGTTTTTGTTCATCAAGATTGCGGTACAGGAATTTCCACCGTTGACCCTGGTTGCGGGACGAGTGGGGCTGGCCGCCCTTCTCCTGTATCTGCTGCTGCAGATACAGAAACGCAGATTGCCCGGCCCCGGTCCGATTTGGAAACACTTTGCTGTTGTGGGATTGTTCGCCCATGCTCTGCCATTCTTTCTTTTCAGTTGGGGTGAGATTTACATCGACAGCGCAATCGCGTCGATCCTGAATGGTACCACGCCTCTGTTTACCCTTTTGATTGCGCATTTTGCGATTGCTGATGACCGAATGACAATCAACAAAGTCGTCGGGGCGTTGATAGGTTTTGCCGGGCTCGTCCTGCTGGTTTCACCCTCTTTGCGCGGCGGCATTCAAACAACAGCCCTGGGACTTCTGGCTGTGACCGTGGCGGCGGCGAGTTACGGCGTGGCCATCGTCTACGCCCACCTGAGGCTGACCGGACTTCCCAGACTGGTGGCGCCGACGTCGCAATTGATCATGGCAACTCTGTATATGGTCCCGCTCGCGCTCATTATCGAACGGCCGTCAGCCCTCCCCATGCCCTCATGGTCTGCAGCGGGTTCGCTATTGGCGTTAGCTGTTTTTGGCACGGCCATCGCTTTTGTGGTTTATTATCGGATTCTGGAGAACTCCGGGGCAACCTATTTGTCCATGGTGACCTATTTGGTGCCGGTATTCGGGGTGATTTTGGGAATTCTCGTGCTCGATGAAAAGCTAGAATGGAAAGCCTACCTGGGGTGCACCTTCATTTTGCTGGGAGTGATGGCGGTTAATGGTCTTTTCAATCTGAGTAACGCTAAACTGGTATTATCTAAATTGCAGTCTAATCATGAGTAAAAAATACAAAATTTATCAGGTAGATGCCTTTACCCGGGAAAAATTCAAAGGCAACCCGGCAGGCGTGGTCCTGAACGCCGACGGTTTGACAGACGCGCAGATGCAGTCGATAGCCCGGGAACTGAACAACTCCGAGACCGCGTTTCTGTTTCAACCCGAAAGCCAGGACCACGATGTGCGCATTCGTTTCTTCACCCCGAGCCTTGAGGTACCGAGCTGTGGACACGCCACCATTGCAGCACATTATGTCAGAGCCATTGAGAATCATTTCCCGTCTTGCCAGGTCTGGCACAAAATCAACATCGGTACCTTACCGGTCGCGGTGGTCAAAGACGAAGACTATAGAATTGTCATGACGCAGGCGGCGGTAGAATTTCTTGACATCATAGAAGGCAAGAATCGAGAAACACTGCTTTCAGCTTTACAGTTGACGCATGCTGATCTGGTGGAAGGGGCTCCGATTCAGATCGTTTCCACCGGCCATTCGAAAGTCATCATCGCACTTAAACATCGAGATAAGCTGCACCGGTTGCATCCGGATTTAAAGTCGCTCCGAGATTTAAGCCAAATCATTGGCTGCAACGGCTACTTTATCTTCACCCTGGACACCGATGAGCCGGGCATTCTGTCGCACGCTCGCATGTTCGCACCTGCCATTGGCATCAGCGAAGATCCGGTCACAGGCAACGGCAACGGGCCGCTGGGAGCGTATTTGGTTCGCTATGGATTAACAGAGCATGACGGTGAGAAGCTGCAATTTACCTCGAAGCAGGGTGAGGCCATGGGGCGCCCGGGCTCGGTGCAAGTTACGGTGGGAATCGAGCAGCAAAAGCCTGTAAAGGTAAAAGTTGCAGGGCACGCCGTGATTGTTTTCAAAACGGAAATTGAAATCTGAATACTTACACAAGAGCAATGAAAATATACTGCACTAGTAGCCATGACGAGCATTCTGTTGTTCTTTATTGGCGGTCACATCATCAAGAAAGACAGCAGAACAAAAAGCTATCCCCTTGCGGACTCGCCCCAGCGGATTCTTCACGCCATGGTCGGTTCAAAGGCTGTCAGGGGAAAAATCCGAGTGCAGCCAGATAGGTTTGTGACGTTGCTCGGGGAAGCGACCCTACGTCAGACTGGTGACAGTAAGTGCATCCGCGAACATTTTGAACTGACACATGGCAGCGAAACCATTATCGGGGAAGCCATTATCGCATTCTCCGAGGTTCAGAATCGATTTCAACTTGCACAGGTCACGAGCGCTACGGACGGCATTATCCTGTTGACCGGTAATTGGAATCGGAAAGAACGTCGACTGCAATTTACCCGGGGTTCATGCGACAGTACCGCTGCGCTCTCGCTTCAGGTGGATTAGTATGTTTATGAGAACGGCCTGCTTAAAAAAGTCATCAAGTCACACGAGCAGAACCTCAACTCAGAATATCTCTACATTCCAAACCTTAGAATGGAGTAACAGTGACTGAGAAAAAAATGGACCTGACACCCTTGCCCGAAACAGCTTTTATCGATCCGCGAGGCGGAAATCATTTGCAGGCTTCACGGTTGGCGCATGAAGTTATGAACATGGTGCTGGAGCATCTCAGCACCGCTGAGCAACGACCGCCGTTGCCGGACTTAATGACTAGGCTTGATTTCGGCGATCTTCCGGAGGAGCCACGCTCGGAAATGGAATGGCTTGATGAGCTAACAAAATTGCTCGAAGCTTCCATGAATGCCCGGACCCCGCGTTTCATCGCGCACATGAATTCGCTTTCCAATATGGCTTCCATGCTGGCGGACCTGGCGGCGGCTGCGGTAGACAACAACATGCTGAGCCTGGAAATGGCGCCGGCCTTTTCTCGCCTCGAACGTCATCTCATGCAGAAAATGGCGGTATTGTTCGGACTGGGAGATTCGGCAGGCGGGGTTTTGGTTGGCGGCGGCAGCCTGGCAAATTTGCAAGCCCTGGCGGTGGCACGCAACGTCAAGTTGAACACATTGGAAAATGGCGTGAGTTCATTGCCGAACCAGCCCATCATCTTTGCTTCGGAAGTCGCGCACACCTCCCTCCAAAAAGCCGCGATGCTGCTCGGACTTGGGACGTCAGCGGTGTGGCAGGTCGCAGCTAACGAAAATTCACAGATGGACATCAATGACCTGCAAAAACAGATCGCACTGGCAAAGGACCATGAGAAAATTCCGTTTTGTGTGATCGCCACCGCCGGAACCACGGTCACGGGAAATATTGATCCCCTGCCTGATATCCATGAAATCGCCCAACAAAACGAGCTCTGGTTGCATGTGGATGCAGCCTACGGCGGGGCCTTGATTTTTTCGAAAAATCAAAAACACCGATTGCGAGGTATGGGGTATGCCGATTCAATAACCTTCAATCCCCACAAGTGGCTCTATGTTGCGCGCAATTGCTCGATGGCACTGTTCCGAGATGGCAGCGTGCTGAAGCAGGCTTTCCGCATTCCCGTGCCGTACATGAGCGTGAGCAGCGATTTCACCAACATCGGAGAGATCAGCGTGCACGGCACCAACCACGCCGATGTCCTGAAATTGTGGCTCTCGCTGCTGTACATCGGACGAACAGGCTACGCACATCTCGTCAATGAGTGCTATCGCCTCGCCGATTACTTTTTGCAGCATATCAGAAAACGTCCCGATTTGGAGCTAGCAAGTGAACCCGAAATGAATCTCATCTGTTTTCGGGCAGCACCGAAGTCCATGCTGGCGCAGAAATGGGACGAGTGGAATGCTGAAATACAGCACCATTTGCTTTCGCAGCACCAGATATTTCTGGCGTTGATACCTTATCGCGGCGCAAAGTGGCTGCGAGCAGTTATTCTGAACCCGTTCACGGAAAAGGATTTGATTGACCGGATATTTTCTGCTATCGATGGATTTCAAAAAGGACGAGGTGCTCATGTCAGTGAGTAAATTCTTCCTCTGGTTTGGCATGATGTTCCCGTTGATGTTTTCCCCTGGGCCGGCGAATGTTACCCTCGCCGCAATGGGCGGCCGGTTCGGATTCCGGAAGTCATTGCCGTTTATTGCCGGCGTCAATCTCATCGTGCTGTTGCACGCGCTTCTGATCGGCTTCGGTGCCCTTCAGTTTCTGGAAGCCTATCCCGCTTTGTTCGCATTGATCCAGCCTGCCGGAGCACTTTATCTGGTCTATCTGGCATTTCGATTTTTGAAATCGTCCAAAATCGGGGCAAACGGAAATACGGGCCTCCCGAGATTTTGGGATGGCTTTATGCTGGGATTGTTGAACGCGAAAGTTGTGACGCTGACGATGGTTATGTTTTCGCAAGTTCTCGATAACGAGTCCGGGAAACTTCTGCAAGTGGTGACTTTTTCGATCGGGCTGGCACTTCTGACCACAGGAGCGACGCTCACCTGGGCCGCTGGAGGTGCATGGTTGACCAGAAAACTGGCCTCACCGAAGGTCTTAAAACTACAGGGCTACGTTTTTGGCAGTATGCTGCTGGGCGTCGCCGTTTGGATGCTAATTTGAGAAAGGATTATGATACGAATATTTTTGTTGTTTCTTCAACTCATACTCACTCTCTTACCCGCACTCGTTTACACTCAGCAAGAGCTCATGCTGCCGCAACTCAACGGCCCGGTGAAATTGGACGGCCTCAGTGACGAGCCGGCATGGGAAACCATCGAACCCCTGCCTATGACCATGTACACCCCGACCTTTCCCGGAGAACCGACGGAACGTACCGAAGTTCGGGTGGCGTATGATGATAGATATATTTACGTGGCCGGGAGATTGTATGAGTCCGATCCCGACGGCATTCAGGCGCATTCTCTGGTGCGTGATTTGGATCGCGGCGGCGACTTTTTTAATTTTCTGCTCGATACTTACAACGATAATGAAACCCTCCTGGGGTTTTTTACCACCCCCGCCGGTAATCGTCTGGATGCGGAGATCAGCAACGATGCTGAAGGCGACTCCGAGGCAGATTTTTTCAATGTTGACTGGAATGGATTTTGGGATTGTGCAGTCGTCCAAAATGGTGAAGGCTGGTTTGTCGAAATGCGCATTCCTTTCTCGTCCTTGCGTTTCCAAGATGATGATGGCGAAGTCGTATTCGGCATGATGGTGCATCGTCTCATTAACCGAAAGAACGAACGCGTGACGTTTCCACCGATTCCGCCCAAATGGGAGGCCGGGCAATGGAAGGCTTCCAACGCGCAGGATGTCCGTCTCACGGGCGTACCCAGTCGCAATCCTTTCTATCTGACGCCTTATGTACTCGGCGGCACGCAGCAGTTGCATGAGCTCAATGGGAGTGGAGCGGCCTTCGAGCGCCACGATGAGATGAAACGGGAACTGGGCTTCGACTTGAAATACAGCCTCACAAAGAACTTCACCCTCGACCTCACCGCCAATACCGACTTTGCCCAGGTTGAGGCCGATGACGAGTTGCTCAATCTCACGCGTTTTCCGCTGTTCTTTCCCGAGAAACGGCAATTTTTTCAGGAACGTTCCGGGATTTTTAGTTTCAAAACCGGCGCGGTGAGTCGTTTGTTTCACAGCCGTCGTATCGGCATTTCGGACGACGGCTCTCCGGTTCGTATATTCGGCGGTGTGCGTCTGGTCGGTCGCACGGGTCCCTGGGATGTTGGTTTTCTGAATCTCCAAACCGATAACAGCGGTGTATCACCGTCAGAGAATTTTGGTGTTTTGCGTCTGCGCCGGCGTACGTTTAACCCATACTCCTATTTCGGGGCAATGGTCACCAGCCGGATCGGCGACGATGGCAGCTACAACCTCGCCTCCGGCCTCGATGGCATCATCCGCGTCGCAAAGGATGACTATTTGACGGTCAACCTGACTCAGACCTCTGAAAATGAAAGCAAAAGTCTACTGAGCTCCTCGCTATTACGCGCGCAATGGGCTCGTCGAAGTACCAAGGGTCTGGGGTATAGTTTTGAACTGTTGCGCGTGGGAGATTCTTATAATCCGGGTGTCGGATTCATCGAGCGGAAGAATTATACCAGGATTGCAAATGATATTCTATATGGTTACTTTTTTCATGAGCGCTCATCGTTTTATAGACATATCCCTTTGCTGGCAAACACCATTTTCATTGGAAACACCAGTGGAAAGATCGAGACGGCATTACAAGAAGCAAAGTGGAAAATCGACCTCAAGTCAGGAACGTATGCCTACTTTGTGCTGAGCCGACATTTTGAAAGGATCGCCCGGTCCTTTAGCCTTTTGAATCGAATCGAGATTCCGGCAGATCAGTACACATTTTATCGCGTCAACGCTTTTTACGGCATGTCGATCAGCAAGCCCCTTCGCACCAGCCTCAATTTTGATGCCGGTTCTTTTTATGATGGCAATCAAGTTTCCGTAATGGCCACCCCGACCTGGAATCAATCGCGTCACCTCGAATTGAGCGCAGAATACGAATTCAACCGCTTGCGCTTTTCTCAGCGCCATCAAAGCCTGGACGCCCACATCGTGCGCTGGCGGATCTTGACGGCACTCAACATCCATTTTTCCACCAGCGGCTTTATCCAGTACAACAGTGTTGAAAACAAAGTAGGAGTCAACCTCCGATTCCGGTATAACTTCCGTGAAGGTCATGACGTATATTTGGTTTACAATGAAGCATTAAATACCGTTCGAGACCGCTCCGCGGTTAGTTTACCCGTTTCCGACAGCCGTCAGATTTTGTTCAAATACAGCTATACGTTTTTATGGTGATCAAGAAAGACACCATTCGGTCTGTGACGAATACACGACCTTTTTTGAACCTTGACATTTTTAATAAAAAGACACTATGGCAAAGCGAGAAAACGAACTGATTGATAAAATTCTGTCGCTGTCGGATGACGTGAGATATGTTGCCGTATATCGCTACCACCAACTTGAATCAAAATCAAAGGAGGGGACTCACGATGCAAGCAGTTCCGAAACCGATCTGTACGAAGAGCTTCTGGTCAATCCGACATTACTGAAGCTCGCCTCACAAAGGGGGAACATTGATTGTGGCGGGTTGGACTATCTGCTTGTAAATACGGAAATTTTTTTCAATTCATTTTACCAGTATCGTGGGGGCATGTTTCTGTTTGTATTGACAAGAAGGCAAATCCAATTTCAATAGGTAACCGGGTCAAAGCTCATATTGATTATCAAGAAGATAAGAATTCCGATCTTTTAAATGATGGGAGGTAAGTTAGCAAACGATGGTCTCATTAGAATTCACACCGTACGCTGATCGCCGAATTGATTTCCTGGAAGTACGTCGTATCAATGACAGTCAACTTAAAATTTACTCGATTGTCTACGGCAATGCTCCTCTTGATCGCGAACTTTTTGAAAAAGGTCTGGTTCGCGCTGCCGAATCTATCCCGGACGGCGACCCGTCGGCAGGACGACCCGGTCTGGGGTTCGCTGTGCTGCATCAGGGTAAGACCGGAAACTATGTCGTCCTCTGCTGGTGGGACAATGAAAACGAGCTGCCAACGCGTCTCTTTTTGTCGGATGATCAAAATTGGCGGCCTGCACGTGAAAACGAATCATTCTGCGTGTGGGACCTGCAAGTCATGTGGTTCGAACGCTGCGCCTACATCGAGACGGTACTCAGCGGTGAAAATCGCGATACTGTTGAAGATTACCTAACATCGGTACTTCACTAATATGTCTAATCTGAGAATGAAAGTCGACGGACTGGATCATCTGGTTCTTACTGTAAAGGATGTCGAGAGTATGTGCGCCTTTTACACGAAGGTGCTCGGCATGGAAGAGGTCACTTTCGGAAAAGGGCGAAAGGCTCTGCACTTCGGCAACCAGAAAAT
>JAABYK010000145.1:9856-15739 GCA_011775825.1 Candidatus Zhuqueibacterota bacterium
TCCGCCGACCTGTGCTTTATCACGCAACTGCCGTTGTCTGATGTAATCGCTCACCTGCAATCTTGCCGTGTTGAAATCATACTGGGTCCCGTGGAGAAGGTTGGCGCCCGCGGCCCGATCCAATCGATCTATTTCAGAGATCCGGATGGCAATCTTGTCGAAGTCTCGAATTACAAAGTCAAAGAAACGGAGGCATAAATATGATCGCGAGAATCTGGCACGGTGTCGTTCCTGAATCCAAATCTGATGATTATTTGGAGAATCAAAAGGAACACGGTATTTCCGACTACCTCTCCACCGAGGGTAACCGCGGCGTGTTTGTTCTCCGTAAAAATGAAGAGGGCAAGTCCCATTATCTCCTTTTGACGCTGTGGGACTCCGTAGAATCCATTCACAATTTCGCCGGGGAGGATATCGAGAAAGCCCGTTATTATCCGGATGATGAAGACTATCTAATCGAGCTCGAGCCGAATGTGACACATTATGAAGTTGTAGAATTCGTCCGGAAATGAGGGCGAGGTGAAGAATCATTCAGGCTGCCAGATTTCTGAAACAACAAACAGGAGAATGAATATGAAGAACACTCTTTTGATCTTTGGGCTTCTGTTAGTACTCATCTTTCATGCTGCAGATGTGATTGCGCAGGAGCCGCTTCTGAAGAATGACATGGAATCGATAATTCAACGGACAGAAAATAAGAATTATGATGATTTCTTCGACTTCCTGGCCGACGTCAAAAAACAATCGACAGACGAAGCGTTGCGTTCGACTATCAGAAAATTTCGGAGAAAAGACATTCTAAATGCCGTGGATCGTATCAATATTTATCGGCTGACCGGCATCTTTTCCCGGATTCAATATAAAGACGAGTTGCTGATGCTTTTGCAAGAGTTGGTGGCCATCCCAACCGATTCGCTGCCGGGTGTCAATCAATATGAAAATCCGAATATCATCAAGTTCGGACAGGTTATTGAACGTGTCGCGGGTGGGTTCGGACTCGCTTTTCGCAATGTTGACAATCGCATCTTCGAGGTCATTCTGGAGGGAAGCGGTCACACGGATGACTCATTCGGTATTTACACCCACGGCGATGTCGTACCGTCTGACAAGCAGAAATGGATACTGGAAGACGGCACGCAACTGGACCCGTACCGGATGCAACTCATCGGCGACAAAATCTACGGCCGCGGCACCGAAGACGATAAAGGGCCCATTGTGGCGGCCCTGTTCGCGATGAAGAGCATCAAGGAATCGGGATTGGAACTCAAACGAGACATTCGCCTGATTATCGAAACCACGGAAGAGATCGGCGGTTCCGGCATCAAATATTACAAAGAAAGATATCAGATTCCCGAATACAATGTCGTGCTCGACAATCTCTATCCCGTCGTAACCGCCGAAAAAGGATTTGTCCTGATTCTTGCAGATTTCGACATCAGAGAGACGGGTGGAAAGGGCATCGAAGTTGTGAACATTACCGGCGGCACCACCATCACCCAAATACCGGCGTCGTCGACCGTCACCTTGCGGACTCCGGAGCCGTCGAAAGTCAAAGCCAAACTCGATACTCTGGCCGACCAATTCATCGAAAAGAACGGTAGGAATTTTCGCATCGAATCGGCAACAAAAGAAGATACCCTGGAGTTCACCGTTTATGGTGTCTCCGCGCATTCATCGGTGCCGGAAACCGGGGTTAATCCCATCTCGCGTGCCTTTGTCTTCTTGCACGCTGCGATGCAAACGATTCCCTTTCGCAAAAATCATTTTACCGATGCCATACAATATGTCTATGACAATTACGGTCTGGATTTCCATGGCAAAAAGATGGGAATCGACTATTCGGACGAGTTCATGGGGCCGCTGACCATGACCCTGACTACCGTGGGCTTGAATGAGAAGCGACTGCAGATCGGTGTAAGCGGCCGGCCTCCCAGAGGGAAGGCAGTACAAGATTTGAAAAAGGAGATTGAAGAAAAATTGTCCGCTTACAAGAGCAAAACCTCCTTGGCTTTTGGACATTCAGTGCGGGTTTGGGATTACATGTACCGTAATCCAAAGGGGGCCTGGATTAACATTTTGCTCGATGTCTACAGCGCGGCAACCGGTCAAGAAGCAAAGCCCGTTTCTTCCAACGGAGGTACGACGGCAAAATTTCTCCCCAATGGCGTGTCGTTTGGTCCGAGTATGCCTGGGGAAAAATACATGGGGCACACAGCTAATGAGTTCCGGAAACTGAGCCATCTTTTGTTGGATACGCAGATGTTGACCGAGATGATCTTGCGTATTGGCAATCTGGAGAAACTGTAGGGTCGCTTTAGTGAGAATAGAAAAAAGCCGCGACCGGGAGAAACTCACTAGGAGACAGATTTCTTCCTTATGGTGGATTCCGGTCTTAGATATTTGAGCACAAATGTATATAATCAATGAAATTTTATCGATTTCGGATGAACGAAGATATGTGGCCATTAATCGAAATGGGCTGCTCGAATCAAGATCAAAAGAGGGGAAAGAGGATGCAAGCAGTACCGAATCCAATCGCTATGAAAAACTTCTTGTGAACCCGACGCTGATAAAGCTTGGGTCACAACCGTGGCAACATCGATTGTGACGGGCTCGACTACCTGATTGTCAAATATGGAGATTTTTACCAATTTATATTCCCTGTTCGCCGTGGCTATGGTCGGTTTGCACTGAAAAGAATGCGAAGCTGGAGGTGAGAATTTCTGGCACCAAAGGTTCTTTGGTTACTCCGGTTCGTCCGAGAATTTAGTCATGTGTGCAGGTAAGAACACTATCGCCGATTTTTTTTGTGCCGACCACTATTTTCTTCGCCAACTGCCCCAGGGTCGCCAAACCCTGTTCCAGCTCCGCTGACCACTGCTGGCCGCAACTGATGCGAATGAAATTTCGGTATTGCTGCCTGGCAGAAAAGATATGGCCGGGAACGATGCTGATCTTCTGGGCGAGCGCCTTTTGATACAACACCATCGCGTCCACTGATTTCGGCAGCTCTACCCATAATAAAAACCCTCCGGTTGGGCGGGTCACTTTCGTTCCCGCCGGAAAATATTTCTTGATGGCCTGTGTCGTCACCTGTGCCTGTGTCGCGTAAGCCTTACGGACTTTTCTGAGGTAATGGTCGTAGCCGCCGTTTTGCATCATCTCGGCTATCGCCATTTGCGGCAAAGTCGCCGTCGTGACCGTGTTCGAGATTTTTAACCGCAAAACTCTCTCTGTGAACCTGCCTGGGGCCACCCAACCGACACGGTAACCAGGGGCCAGTATTTTGGAAAATGAACCGCACAGCAGGACGAGACCGTGTTTATCGAGCGCTTTCATCGGCCTGGGGCGCTCCATCCCGTAGTAGAGGTCGCCGTAGACGTCGTCTTCAATAAGAGGTATCTCGTAATGCGCCAGCAGTTTGACTACCCGTTTTTTGTTTTCCTCCGGCATGAAACTGCCGAGCGGATTGTGGAAGGTGGGCATCAATAAACAGGCCTTCACTTTGCGTTTGCGAATGACCGCCTCCAGGGCCTCCGGACTAATGCCGTCTTTCGGGTCGGTTGCAATCTCTACGACTTTCATGTTCAGGTTTTCGATGATTTGCAGCAAACCGAAATAGGTGGGAGATTCCACCGCAATCGTGTCACCGGGCCTGGCTACCGCACGCAGACATAAATTGACGGCTTCCGCGCAACCGAACGTGATCAAAAGATCGTTGTCGGAAAAACGGCAGCCCCAGTCCAGCGCGCGCCGGGAAATTTGATGTCGTAACGGCTGATAGCCCCTGACCTCGCCATAGGAATTTCCAGCGAAATTGCCACGCCGCAGAATGGTGCCCAAAGTGCGATTGAGTCTTTTGCTGGGCAAGAGATCGGGGTGAGGGCTGGCCAGGCCGAACTGAATGATGTCCGGCCGGCTGAGTGTCTCGAAAATCTTCATGAACAGATCTTCGATGCGCACCCGCGAAGCCGAAAGCGGCGGATAGGAAATTTTTGGCTCGGGCGGCAGCTCACGAATACAGTTGCGGACGTAATATCCGGATTGCGGTCGCGCTTCGATCACGCCGCGATCTTCCAGCAAATAATAGGCCTGCAAGACCGTGGAGATGCTTACGTTATGCCGGGAGCTGAATTTGCGCACCGAGGGGATGCGCTCGCCCGGCCGCAAAATCCCCTCCTCGATCAGGCTCATAATCTGATGAGCGACCTGCTCGTAGAGATAGTGGTTTGCGTTCTTTGTCTTGTTTATCATAAGTTACGCTCCATTTTATTCAACCAATATTGGTGCAGAATTTTTTGAATACCGACGGTTATTGCAGTACAATTTAAGACAATATAAACTGTTATGGTTACAATTACAAGTCATTGTATCTGTTTTTTCTTATTAAGATTGCCTATATTGGCTATGACGTCGCAAAAGGCAAATGCTGAGCGCATGGAAGTAAATTTCAAACTCAATCAGATTCGCAATCAGGAGGACTAGGAACACATCATCTCTGAGCTGCCCGCAGCGGGGAAGTCAACGCCGCGGAGGTTGCAGATGTGATGGTCCGTAATCAGCCAAACCTGTTCGGTGGAATCTTTGAGAAGGAATAAATGAGCCTATCATGATCACAGACGGTGTCATCACAATCGCAGATACCAAAGGCGAAGAGCTCGAAGCCATCCAACAAATGGAGCAGAACCAAGACACGTCGCGGTATATCATTGCTTACCCGTTGGAAAAACATAGAGCCGAGTTTCAGAAACCTGAGGTTTTCTACAAAAGCATTTTCGATAAAACCGGTAAGTTGGTTGGTTTCATGATTCTCGTCCTAGACAACGACGGCATGAGTAAGTATCGAATGCAGACGCATTGTCATCCGCGATAAAGGCAAAGGATATGGCAAGCGGGCGGTAGCGTTGCTCGATCACACCTGCACGGAGGAATTCGGCAGATCCCGAATATGGCTGGATGTATTCGATTTCAACAAAAGGGGCCGGCATCTCTACGAAACACACGGATACAGATTCATCAAGACTTCTGGTTATTATGGCAAAGTTTTAAAGATTTATGAGAGGATTCTGAGCCCATGAAGCTGCTCATGATATACGCATACAGGTTTCATTTCCGCACAGCCGCTAAAACACTCGAAGATGTGGACGACACCTCCGAAGACGGAGAATTGCACAATGCTCAAATCGCATTCATTCAGGTTGAGAAGCAAGATGAGGAGGATCTCAAAACCAAAGAGACAAAACTGGTGAAGAATTTGAAATGGGCGGCCAGGAAAAATGACACCAACACAATCGCTCTGCATTCATTTGCTCATTTATCCGAAAGCAAGGCTGATCCTGAATCAACCCGGCTTGTCCTGAATAATGCGGAAAAAAGATTAGCGACCTCGGGCTTCGAAGTGGTTCAAACGCCCTTTGGCTATTTTCTCGATCTGGATTTGGAAACGCCCGGGCTATCCCTGGCGAGAATTTTTAAAGATCTGTAATAGGAAAAACCGACTACCATGAATTTTACCCTCTATTTCATTACCGTGCTCATCTGGGGAACGACCTGGTTGGCCATTAAATTTCAATTAGGTGTGGTCGCACCGGAACTTTCCATTGTTTATCGTTTTGGGTTAGCTGCGACGTTGTTGACAATATACTGCTTGTTGAGGAAGGTCCGGCTTAAATTCACGCTTAAAGAGCACGGACTGATGGCGCTGCAAGGGCTGCTGCTATTCTCCAGTAATTATTATTTGGTCTATCTGGCGACCTCCTACCTGACCAGCGGTTTGATAGCGGTGCTTTTCTCAACGATCGTTCTCATGAACATTTTTTTCAATACGCTACTGTTTAAAAAGCCGATCAATGCCAAAGTTCTCCTGGGCGCTCTTATCGGACT
>JAABYK010000145.1:15818-19294 GCA_011775825.1 Candidatus Zhuqueibacterota bacterium
GGACTGGGTGGCATCACATTGGTATTCTGGCCCGAGATTCTCGCATTTGATTGGAACAGGGCCGGCTCAAAAGGACTGATCCTGGCCATTGCAGGAACAGCGATTTCTTCCATGGGGAATATGGCATCTGCCTGGAATCAAAGCAAAGGACTACCGGTCGTGCAGACGAATGCAATTAGTATGGGCTATGGCACCGGATTTCNNGGATTTCTTTTGCTGCTGATATTGACGAGAGGCGCGCCCATAAACTTCGACCTTTCCTGGTCTTACGTTATTTCACTGCTGTATCTCGCTCTATTTGGCTCCGTAGTTGCTTTTGGCACATACCTGACTTTGTTAGGACGCATCGGTGCCGACCGCGCCGCTTATGTGACAGTTCTGTTTCCGATTATAGCCCTGCTGTTGTCCACATTTTTTGAAGGGTATCGCTGGCAATTGTCGGCCATCCTTGGGGTTTCGTTGGTGCTCATTGGCAATGTGCTGGTGCTGATACAGCGTCACCGTCTCGAGGAAGAATTGGAAACAGTTCATGACATGAAATTAGACCATCCGTTGAGGAAATAAAAAATGAAGTCATACTCAAAAACGATGACAAAACTTAGCGTCAATCTAAACAAATTTGCTCTTCTGCGAAATGCACGCGGGATAAATTTTCCCAATGTCATCCATATGGGTGAAAAATGCATTTTGGCTGGCACTCATGGGATTACGGTGCACCCTCGACCTGATCAGCGACATATTAAACGATCGGACGTTTATGAACTGTCAAGCTTCTTAACCGATTTTCCTGAGATTGAGTTCAATATCGAAGGGTATCCCATGCCCGACTTTCTGGCAATGGTCGCACAAGTCAAACCACATCAATGTACTTTGGTTCCGGATAAGCCGGAGCAGCTAACCTCTGACCACGGTTGGGATTTATCAAAAGAGGGAGAGCAACTGCAGCCCATTATTTCTGACTTAAAGCAGGCAGGAATTCGAGTCAGTCTGTTTATGGATAGGGAGCTCAAACAAATTGAACTGACAAAAGCAATTGGTGCTGACCGCATCGAACTCTATACAGGCCCTTATGCCAGGGCATTTATAAGCAGGAAAACCAAAACGATCCTTGCCAATTACAAACGAGCAGCGAATAAAGCACAAGAAATTGGTTTGGGAGTCAATGCCGGGCATGATCTCAATCTACAGAATATTGCATTGTTTTGTTCTATCCCTGACATCCTTGAGGTCTCCATTGGCCATGCCATCGTTGTTGAATCGTTCGATTTTGGGTTGGAACAGACGATTAAAAAATATCTTAGAATTTTGAATTCAAGGAATTGACCATGTATGTTCCTAAATATTTCAAAAAAATTGAGCAATCTCTCATAGATGAGTTTGTTCGTCATACTGATTTCGCCATTATCGTTAATTCTGAAAACAATACGCCGCTGGCAACACACATTCCAATTGAGATAGTACAAAATGGCGATGACAAATTCATCTATGGTCATTTTGCACGCGGGAACAGGCAGTGGCGCACTTTCGATGCAGATCAGGATGTTTTGGTGATTTTGGCTGGTCCCCACACTTATGTTTCACCGCGCTGGTATAACCATATCAATGTTCCTACCTGGAATTATATGGTTGTGCATATATACGGAAAACCCCGGATAATTCATGAGCGCAGCGAGTTGTATGCGATGGTGAAACGCCTGGTCGATAAGTATGAAGGCAATCGGGAGGTCTCAAAACCGTACCGCCTCGAAGCGCTACCCGAAGACTTTATTGAGAAGGAAATAAACGGCATCGTTGGATTTGAGATCAAAGTAGAGCGTATGGAAGCGAATTTCAAGCTCAGTCAGAATCGCAATCAGGAGGACTCTGAAACCATCATCTCCGAGCTGCGCAGCAGTGGGGAAGTCAACGCCGCGGAGGTTGCAGACGTGATGGCCCGTAATCTGCCACACCTGTTCGGCGGAATTTTTGAAAAGGAATAGAATAAGCCGGGGTCAGAAAAACATGGTTACAGACGGTGCCATCCCAAAGCCGAAGAGCTTGAAGTGACCCAACAAATGGAACAGAACGAAGAAACGGCTCGCTACATTATAGCTTATTCGTTAGAAAAACACAAGAGCACTGTTTCAAAAGCCGATGTCTTCTACAAAGCAATAGCGAAAAACCCGGTAAGTTGTTCGGATTTACGATTCTTGTCCCGGATGGCGATGGAAAGAGCCTTGAATTCAGGTGCATGATCATCAGTGATAAAGGCAAAGGATATGGCAAGGGAGCCGTGTCTTTGGTCGATTCGCAAGAATTCGGTAAATCCCGAATACGGTTGGATGTATTTGATTTTAATAATCGAGGACGGCATATTTACGAATCTCTTGGATATCGATTCGTCAAAACTTCCAATTATCGGGGAAAATTCTGAAGATATATGGAAAACTCCTGTCGGAAAAGTTGAACCTGAGTCAAGTCATGCCCCACATACAAATTCAAATGGCCGAATTGAACGATGCTGTTGCAATTGCGTCTGTCCTCGATGAATCCTTCAGGGAGTACAAATCTTTGTACACACGAGAGGGCTATGCAGCCACAACTCCGAATAGCGAGCAAATAAAGAACCGCATCCGATTGAACGAAGGACCAACCTGGTTAGCTTTGTACGATGATCGTATCGTTGGCACCGTCTCCGCAGTGAAGAAAAAAATGGCATTATACATTCGTAGTATGGCTGTAAGACCTGCTGCAAGAGGGAAGAAGATAGGAGAATTACTCTTGATCGAGGTAGAGATATTCGCTTCTGAAAATGGCTATAAACGGTTATTTCTAAGTACTACTTCTTTTCTTACTCGCGCTATTCGGCTGTATGAGCATTTCGGATTTTACCGGATCAACGAGGGTCCTGATAATTTGTTCGGCACACCGCTTTTTACGATGGAAAAGGTTTTAGAGCCTTAAGAAAAGAAAAAAACAGCTCTCTGCTCATGAACCCAGATAGGCACTATCAGGCAACTTAAAAGGAAATGGTTCATGGAAAACAAACAACTCAATACTTCAATTCTTCATTGCACGATTATCAAGAATATTATCGATAAAGGATACGCCCCGGAATTGCCCGAGCTTACGGAGCTGTTTGACGCTTCGGAAGATGAGATCTTGCGGGCATTGCAACGCTTGCAGGATGAACATGGCGTCGTACTACACCCGAACAGCGCTAAAATCTGGGTTGTTCATCCCTTCTCGCTGGCGCCGACTAACTTTTTGCTTAGTGATGGCGAGATGGAATGGTGGTGCAATTGCGCCTGGTGTTCGTTGGGTGCTGCGGCTCTGTTGGCGCGAGATGTTACGATTACCACCACAATCGGCGCAAACGATAGGCAAATCAAGATGCACATCACGAGTGGCCAGGTTGTCGAAACCGGCTTGTATGTTCACTTCCCTATTCCCATGCACCAGGCCTGGGACAACGTCATCTATACCTGCAGCACCAT
>JAABYK010000146.1 GCA_011775825.1 Candidatus Zhuqueibacterota bacterium
ACGATAATTGCCCAAAAGTTGAGGGGGATAGAATGTGGTTTTCGAAGATTGCCACCGCCTACTTTTTTGTCTTAGCTTTTGTTTTTGGTCAGCTCAACCCGACCCGTGCACAGGGCATTTTTCTTTCGCGAGGAGAAAGCAACTTCGGGGTAGAAGCCGGGCTTTCACACGGTGAGCATGCCACAACTCTAATAGGTTCTTTTGGTTATTCTTTGAAAGGCGTATTTGACTTTGGTTTATCCGTGGGAAGAACGCAATTTTCCGACCTCTTCGATGACCGCAATTTGGATTTAAACGCCGTCTCCTTGTCTCCTTCGCTGACCATCCATCTGGGCAAACCAAATGAGGAAAGTCCGTTGGGATTTCTTGTATTTGGTGGATACGAACGCGATTTTTTTTCTGGAGATGCCCTCGGCAACAGAAGTATGCATGCTAACGTTTTTCCTTCGGGGGCCGGCTTTTATACTCTTCAAGAAATAACCAACCAACTTCGTCTGATCCCTGTTATAGTCGTCAGCTATGTCCATTCAATATTTGAGTTTAATGACAGCGGCTTGTCTCAGAACGAGACCGAGAACAATGTCGTTGCCGGCCTCAATTTGAATTTTGGCATTAAAGACCAACCTGGAAATATCTTTGTACTCAGCCCTGGTATAGCTTTGATTGATGTGGGAAGCAATGACGTCAAAATGGCCTTTTCAATTTCATTGGCATACGTCTTGAAAGAAAAACAAAAGTAGCGAACTAAGCTTTTCGAAATCGGAACTCCTGTGCTCTGGATCCTGCTGACTAGAACATATCGTACTCAAAAGAGAACATTGCCAGAAAAAAGTAACATTGAATCAATTGCCTCCGAAATCGACAGCGCCATCGCGTGTTGCCGGCCAAGAACACCCAAGCATACGGTCGGTGCGCCGTCGATTCTCCACAAAAACTGAAACAGGCAGAGGCCAGATTCGTGCTCGATTTGGCCAGAGAGCTGATCAAAAAGCGGCCGCCGCTGGTTGGCGTACGAGCTCATTCGAAACCACCAAGCCGCGTTTAAGAACATCGGAGAAGCGGAAATAGAAGAGTTAGGCCAAGGTCTAAACAGTTGGTACACGGTGGATGAATTTGCCCGCATCTTGGCTGCACGCGCAAGTATCCGATGAATTGATTTTCAAATGGGCGCGTAGTGAAGACATCTGCGGGCGCCGGGCTGCGTTGGTCAGTACGGTGGCGCTTAACACGCGCTCACGAGGTGGGAAGGGAGACACACCGCGAACTTTGGCCGTATGTCGCCTGCTGGTTCACGACCATCACGATATGGTGTAAAAGGGCTTTACGCGCCCTTGTGGTCCACGATACGGAGCGGTGCAACGGTTTAAAAAAACCGCTCTGCGCGGGTCAAACGCGAACTTAGGAATAAATTAACTACCGGGCCGAAGAGCCCAAAACTTAAATAATTTTGGTAATTATTCTATCCACGCCATTTGAAAAGGAAGACCATTTTGGGCAACGCAAGAAGCGGCAAAATTAACTCTTCAACTCGTGCCAGACGTACAGAAAAGTTGACCATAACGGAGTGCAACACCCTGCAAATATTTTTCTGTCTTTCATATTTCTGTCTTCTCCGAATATTGTTACAATTATTGTTGACTTTCGCCAAACCAATTCGTATATAGCAGAGCCATGCTCGGAAAAACCATTTCTCATTACCAAATCCTGGAAAAGCTTGGCGAAGGTGGGATGGGCATTGTCTACAAGGCAAGGGATCTGGACCTCGATCGCCTCGTGGCCCTGAAATTTCTGTCATCTCAACTGAGCGACGATGGAGACGGACAGGCTCGATTTATCCAGGAAGCCAAAACCGCGTCCGCACTTGATCATCCCAATATCTGCACCATTTATGAAATCTCCCAAACCGAAAATGGACAACGGTTCATTGCCATGGCTTATTATGGGGGAGAAACGCTCAAGGAAAAAGTCAGCCAAGCCCCTGTTGAAATCGAGGAGGCGCTTGACATTGCCACTCAAATCGCGCGCGGATTGGCCAGAGCTCATCAAAACTCAATCATCCATCGGGACATTAAACCGGCAAACGTGGTGATTACGGATCACGGTGAAGCCAAAATTCTGGATTTTGGGCTGGCCAAACTCGGAGGGACTGCAAGACTCACCAGAACCGGCACCACCGTTGGCACGGCTGCATACATGTCACCGGAGCAAATCCAGGGAATGGAGGTCGATCATCGCAGCGACATCTTTTCCTGGGCTGTGGTTTTTTACGAAATGCTCACCGGTCAATTGCCCTTTCTCGCTGCTTACGAGCAGGCACTCATGTACGCCATCCTGGAAGACGAGCCCGAACCCTTGCGGGTCGGGAATCCGGATGTACCCGAAGAATTAGAGTTTATCTTAAACAAAGCACTCGCAAAAAATCCGGACGACCGATATCAGCAGACAACTGAACTTGTGGAGGATTTGCAAGTCATAAGCAGCCGCTTGCAGTCGGGCAGTCAGTACAAGAGAGCAACGCTTCACGCAGCCTCGAAGACGACGCAGAAACGGCCTATTCCGGGACGAGTGACTCAACTTCTCCAGCGAAACCAATCCAAAGTTGTTGGGACGGGTGTTTTAGCAGCTTTGGTCATCTTAGCACTGGCCTTCAATCCGATCGATCGGCTGCTGGATTTGGCAACTGTGCCTGATAAAAAACATGTCGCAGTTCTATCTTTTTCTAATATTGGTACGGATCCGGAAAATCAGGTGCTGTGCGACGGCCTGGTAGAAACGTTGACCAGCAAACTTTCGCAGCTTGAACAGTTTCAAGGATCGCTGTGGGTGGTTCCAGCCAGCGAAGTTCGGAAAAGCTCCGTGACCACGGCCAGCGAGGCGCTCCAAAAATTTGGAACGAACCTCGTGATTACTGGCAGCGTGCAACGATTCTCGAATTTGCTGCGCCTGACCATCAATCTCATCGACGCCAGGAGCTTGCGCCAATTGGCTTCCCGAGTGATTGACGACCCGTTGACAACCGCGTCCGTACTGCAGGACGAGGCTGTGGACAAATTAGCTGAGATGCTCAATCTGGAACTCCAGCCAGAATCCCGGCGCGTCTTGAATGCCGGAGCAACAAACGTTCCCGGAGCTTACGAATTCTATTTGCAAGGACGAGGCCATTTACAGAATTACAACCAAATTGAAAACGTCGACGCCAGCATCAACCTGTTCGAACGGGCGCTTAAAGCTGACCCAAATTACGCTTTGGCGTACGCAGGTCTGGGCGAAGCCTACCTTCGCAAATTTCAATTAACCAAGGAAGTTGAATGGGTCCAACACGCGGAGACCAATTGTAAGCGAGCAGTTGAATTGGACAATTTACTTGCACCCGCCCATGTCACCCAGGGATTACTGTACACCGAAACTGGTCGTTATCAGGAAGCCGTAAACGAATTTCAAAATGCACTTGAGCTTGATCCTGCCAATGCTGACGCCTATCGAGGCCGGGCCGGAGCGTTTTTATCCCAGGGAAAAGCGGAAGTAGCCGAAGCCACGTACAAAAAAGCGATTTCGATCAAACCGGATTACTGGGGTGGCTACAATGATCTCGGGGTATTTTATTTCAGACAGGGCCGTTACGAGGAGGCCATTCCGCAATTTCAACATGTGGTTGAACTCACGCCACAAAATGCAAAAGGGTATCGTAACCTTGGTGCGATGCATCAACAATTAGATCGTCCAAATGTTGCAATTGAATATTACCAGAAAGCGTTGGAGATATCACCAAGCTACAGTATTTATGCAAATCTGGCAGCTCTGTATTATTATGAGAAGCAATATGAGAATGCGGCTCGCATGTATGAAAAAGCTTTAGAATTGCGCGATACTGACTACAGGGTATGGGGCTATCTGGGGACTGCCTACAATCAGATTCCTGATGAAAAACACAAAGCCCATCAAGCGTTTCAAGAAGCCAAACAAAGAGCTGAGGAACGGTTGACAATCAATCCCAACGATCCCTATCTGCTTTTGAGTCTGGCGGCATATTACATAGAATTTGACGAGCGAGACAAATCCTTATCACTGGTAGAGCGAGCCATCGCCTTAGAGTCCAAAGATCCTGATATATTCTTACGTGTTGCTTCGGTTTATGAACAATTGAATAAGCGCGAGCAGGCTTTGGCGTGGATAGAAAAGGCGCTGATAAAAGGCTATCCGAAATCAGATGTGGAGAATTACCCTGTATTGGCTGGCTTATTGAGTGATAAACGCTATCAGCAAATACTTAAGAAATTAAACTAAGAAGGTGATTACCAAAAAGTGAGATAGTGCTAAACAAAAAAGGCTCCATTTTAAACACAACAAATCATTTTTTAGCCGAAAGACTTCAAAATTAAAAGGAGGGACTTACCATGCCAAATCCAATTGTAACCATCACAAATTGTACCCCGGATAACTATTCGGTGACAACCAACCCGGGAGGGACGGTTATTTTCAAATCCGGGGATAACAAGCAATATTATATCGATTTTGGCAACAATGATTCAACCGTTTCAAAGCAAACTTTTCCTCTGGAGATTCCGGCCAATGGTTCGACACCACTAAACGTAAAATCGAGTACGCCCGCGCAAACATATCCGTTCAGAATATTGGATGCCACTCGGAACCAATGCTGTCCGCAGGTCGATGCCGGGCCTGGTGAGGAGCCGCCCAAGGTCATTGTTGATTAAGATCAGAACTTATTCTGGATTCCCAGGACTGTCTCGAAACCGAATCCATTGGATCAAGACAGTCCTCTTCCAACCTCCATCAAGCCCCTTCATAATTCACCTTGATGGTGTCCCTTTTTCATCAACAAGAGAAGGATGCAATGTCTAAAAAGTCGGTTTTTATCCTACTATTCGCCATTCCTACGATGGTAAGTTTCTCCGCTTTCCAGGAAACTGATGAAATTACCTCGAAGGTCATACTCGATGTTCCTTTGGAACAACAACAAACCAAGATGTGGTGTTGGGCTGCCTGCACACAAATGATTTTGTCTTACACCGGAGAAACAATCTCGCAATGCGATCAGGTCAACGATCGCATGAACAGAAGCGACTGTTGTGATACACCGACACTGCAGCCGTGCATAAAAGGCGGCTGGCCCCAATTCTATCGTTTTGGGTTTTCAAGCGACAGCATCGATGCAGCGCTTTCCTGGGAGCAACTCAAAACCGAAATTGACAATAATCGACCCGTGGCGTTTTCCTGGCGCTGGAAATTCGGGGGTGGACACATGATGGTCGCGACCGGATACGGTCAAACCGACACAAGAAAGTGGGTCTACGTCAACAACCCTTTTCCAACGCTGGGGTCGAAAGACAAGCACAAGGGGGAACACCAAGTCATCACTTATGATGAATATATCAGCAGCACCACACACGACCATTGGCGCGATTATTACAATATCAAACCTCGACCTGAGGTCACTACGGAAACCGAAGAGGTGACCATCGAAACCGAAATCGAAGGACCTTCAGCAGAAATCGAGGTGGCTGAAGTTTCGACCTCAGCCCCATCGCAGGAAGTCACCGAAAGCACACTGGCATTTGTGCCCTATGACCAAAAGCCCGAACCAATTGGTGGCTACCAGGCCATTCAGCGTCTTCTCAAGTATCCCGAGGAGGCACGTCGGGCTCGACAAAAAGGACGCGCTGTCATCAACGTTTTAGTTAATAAAGAAGGCGAGGTCGTGGACACCAAGGTTTTGCAGTCCTCAGGATCTGAGGTTCTCGATGAAGCGGCGGCAACGGCCATCAAGAGTCTCAGATGGAAGCCCGCCATGCAGCGCGACAAACCCGTAGATGTTTGGGTAGCCATTCCCATCAACTTTAAAATGCGGTGAGGAATAAATTCTCAGCAAGATAACAATATAAGCATTTTACAATTTAGCAATGGAATTGTATCTTTCTTGAAAGGAAAAGCTTCATGCGATCTCAATTGAAATTCTACTCTTTGGTTTTGGTGGTATTCATCTTTTGGGCTTGCTCATGTGAGCACCCAGCAAACACTCCGGCACAACATGCCCTGGATGAAGTCTACCGGTTGGTTGATGAACAAAATTATCGCAAAATGGGATTCGAATCTGTTGATGAACTTAACAGGATCACGCTCGGGGAGCCGATCCCGGTTTATTTTGTTGGATTGAACACCCTAAAAGAATTTGATACCAGTGAGGATCCGCGCAAACTTCTCAACGAGCCTCACGAAATGTTCTATCCGGTGCTGGTCGATGAGCAGGTGCGGTGCTCCATGGGTATAAAAAAAACCGCTGGTGAATGGGAAGTCCGAAATTTTGGCCGGCCCAAACTCTCGAGGGCGCTTGCAGGAGTACGAAATGAGCACGCTGAATCCACCGGCTTGTCGCAATCCGACTATTTCTCGGTTGAGATCCCGTCTATGTACCTCGTGTTCATTGGTCACTATGTCGACAATAAATTGATGCTAACTCCGGTCCACGATCATGAGGAGCTTGGTTTTGTCGTGGGCAAAACCGAACCCGCAGAGGACGTAATTGTAAGAATAGTCGAATCAGCCACAGACTATAAAGGACCGCTGTCGTCGACACCTTAATGGCCTTAACCCGCACAGTCAAAAAGTTAGAACCCGGAGAAAAGTGGAAAACATTTTTGCCACGAAATGCACATCATTGTGAAACTCTGAATTGCAGGGGCAGCTAACCTACAGAGTTGACAAAATGGAAACGTTGTTGATTTTGTGAATGTTATTTTTTATAATACTGGCGTCCAACTAATAACGCGTCTCTTCAAGTTACAACCAATTAATTCGGGTTGAACATCATATGAGGATTGTCTTCGTCGGCCCACCGGGTTCGGGAAAAGGTACACAGGCCAAGCGAATCCAGAGAAAGCTTGGAATCCCCCACATTTCATCGGGCGATATGTTGCGGGAAGCTGTCTCTAAAGGGACCGCGCTCGGGAAACAAGCGGAATCGTACATGAAGAAAGGCGCGCTGGTTCCGGACAGCCTGGTGATCGATATGATTATGGAGCGGATCAATCAGCCGGATGCGGAGAAAGGGTTTATCCTGGATGGCTTTCCGCGGACGTTACCGCAGGCGGAGGCCCTCGACGAAGCGCTGTCAAAATCGGATCAGCAGATTCAGCATGTCATTCATTTCGACGTTTCGGATGGCGAAATCATTGCCCGAAGTACTGCACGTCGGCTCGACCCGGAGACGGGCAAAATCTACAACATAAAATACGACCTGCCGCCACCTGAAATTATGTCGCGCCTCGTGCAACGATCCGACGATAATGAGGAAACAGTCAAAAACCGGCTGGCAAAATACCATGAGGAAACAGAGGCGATTCTTGATTTTTATCGTCAAAAAACCAATGTCAAGAAAATATCGGGGGTTGGTAGTTTTGAAGAAGTGGAAGAGCGGTTGCTAAAGGCTCTCAAAAATGAATAAAATAAATGCGCGCCGACATTCCAGAATTTTGCCGTGCAATCCTTTTGATGGAATATCGACGCGCTGAGCGTGTCTAGACGACGTACTTAATACAACACCTTGCAGGTTATATTCCACAAGCAAAACAAAATATTTGTGAATCTGCGCATCATTTACAAGAAATAAGGGAGGGTTCATGGCCACCAATATGACTCGTTTCAAAAGAAAACTCTCTGCCGAAGAAATAAGGGAAAATTTCATAATGATCCAAAAAAAGGAATTGGATTTCTTTCCGAAGGTTGGCAAGCCTTTCAAATTAAAAATCAACGACAAAACCGTGGACACGTATGTGACGGCTGTAGAATGCTGGTGTCAAGGCCCTAACAAACCTCACAGTCATTACCGCATCGATGTCACGCCTTTCCGAGACAAGCTCAAACTACAATGGGGGACAAAAGTGGTCATTGAAAAGCAGGGAGACAAAAAGTACAAAGTCGTGTCTTGAAGCGGAAACAAAAAAGGCAGCGCTCCTCCGATACGCTGCCTTAATAAACTGACCTCACTTACTACATCCGGCTATCGAAACATCGCCTTAATACTCCCCCAGGTTTGACGCGCACTCGAAATCGTCGGCGTCACAGAAATGACTTTTGAATACGAATGTTTTTCATCGTCATCGACGATCTTGAGTCGATAATAAAAAGTCCGTTCGTTCTTTTTGAACACGGACTTGTCTTCGTATGAATATTCTTTCTTATCTTTCTCCTCCTCACTCGGCTCCACAAAATCTATCTTCTTGAAATTCTGATTGTCAAAGCTGCGCTCAATTTCATAACCCTTTAAGTTGATTTCATTTTGAGCGGTCCATTTCAGCTTGACCTGATTATAACCAGGTTGACCCTGAAAATTCAATATGATCGCACCACCCCAAAGGAAACCAACGCCAATAAGAAGAACGAATATTAAACAGACAGGAACAGAGATTTTGGTTAGCATAATTGGAAAATAAGCCTGTGAGACATTAACATCCTAAAGTTACATTTTAGATCGAAAAAGTCAAGTACTTTTTTGTGCGGTTTGGAAATTAAACCAAAACACCCATTAAGGAAACTTTAATTGTAACTATTATTCAGGACTTGTCAAAGACAGCGAGATGATTCTCGATGGCTAAATTGTTAAATCGTTAATGATACATAAATGGTGTCGACCGAAAACTCGTGTTCCTGAATTTCAAACCTAACGCACGAGAATGTCATTCGTATCTCTGGAAGAATCTTTTTAATTAACGGCATCTTACGAACGATCAAAAAAAGATTCCTACAGAATGACACTCGGGACGATATGTTTCGGTCAATCACTAAGGGGTGTGAAAATCTAAATCGGAAACTTCGGACAGAGCATTCACAGTTTTTATAACTTTAGGGCTATATAAAATGCCAAGTTATTTATTCACCCCCTAAACAACAATGTAGGCATTTAACAATTCAGGTAATACCTCAGTTAGAGTGGGCGAAGAACCAAATATCGGCGGTCAGGGACCGCCTCTATCCTAACAACCGGATAGAAGCCGTCCCTGACGGCGATTTTATCCGCAACCTGTTAACCGTCCCGTGAAGATTCCCACCATTATGACTTGAGGTGTTACCAATTCAGCAATTTTGTTCGAATCTGTGATGATTCTCACTTTTCCCCATAGGCTGAATACTCACCTTTATTCTATGAAGTTAGATGGTGCGTTATTAAGGAAAACTAACCGAGGGCTGCGCATAATTGCTCAAGGTGGAGTACGTCAGTCCGATAATATAGTTTTGAATTCCATCTCCTGAGTTCCCGCTTTATGGCAATTTTGTTCGAATCTGTGATGATTCTCACTTTTCTCAATAGGCTGAATATTCACCTTTATTTTATGGAATTAGACGTTCCTTTATTAAGGAAAACTAACCGAGGACTGCCACACAATTGCTCAAGCTGGCATCGGTCAGTCCGATAATATAGTTTTGAATTCCATTTATTGATCCCCGCTTAATAGCATTACAAAAAGAGTCATGGAGGAGTTTTGTATGGCCAAATCGAGTATCAAGCATCTCGTCGAAGAGCTTAATGTGACCCAGCTTTCTTGTGCGACTTTGAAAAACCGCATTCGGGAAATGTTGGATAATTCTTCACAATGTAAGGCAATCCTCGAGGGCATCAACCCGGATACAGATGAATACCGGATTGTTTTGCATGGCATTCTCGAAACCAATGGCGCGATGGACAGCAATTAGCTACCATTTTCAGCCTCGGACAGCTTCAGGCATTCCTCGCATTTCAAAGGCTTGCAGAACATTTTGTGCACATGAATCATCCCCTGTTGCTCGAGCGCCGATTTGATGGCAATCCTCTGATTCCCAAATAGCTGTGTTTTCATCGCCCGTGTCACGGAATTCTGTGCAAGCTTGGGATACCTGGCTAACAACTCTCGAACGGTATTTGTCAACGTGCCATCGTCCGATTCTATGCTGTACAGATACAAAACGGGCATGACAATATTTATGACGATATCCCTGGCTCGCTGCTTTCCTATCAAGGCTGCGTCTTTCACGTTTGTTTGGGGCTCATCATCAAATTTGAAATGATTGGTCCAGAAGCCTTCGGCTCGCACCATCAAAACCGATTCAAGCTCTGTTATGATTTTGTCGTAATCATCGGCATTTCCCGATACGATTCTGAGAAATCCATCCAAAAATCCCTGTCTGTAAAGCTTCTTAAGAAGATAAACCGTGCCCGCAATGCGTCGTGTGGGAAAGTTTTGTGGCCGCAGTCGGAAGAATTGCCATTCTTTCAGTTTCATGGGCTTGATTTGCAGCCGATGTGAGAGTTCATTCCACAGATATTCCAAAGCTCCCACATAATCCAATGTTTCTTTGTCCGTAACCTTGACTCCGGATTCCGTCTGGCTCGGCAGCATGCCTGCGGTTCCGAACAGCAGGGCCGCGCATTTCCGAATCGCCATCTCTTCGGAGACCCACTGCATCTCCTCAAAAACCGTCTCGTAGGGCAGTAAATCGGCCAGCTTTCGAAATGGTACTTGGTTCTTTGAATATCCAAGAGATTCAAGAATATTTTTATATAGCACTTGATCCCAGGAGATTGAAGTCCGCTCTTCACGCATTTGTGCAGCTTTCTGGTGAAAGCGTCGATAGCCAGCTTCATTGATCGTCGCGAAAATTTTACCGGAATCGGTTTGGCTTAGCGGGCAATTCTCAACAACAAGCGCAGGGGGTCTGGCTTTCGATTCGTCCGAATCTTCTCTCTTCCATAAATTTAATTTAAGTTCGGGCGAATCGATGTGCAGTTGATGTACCCGAACGCCGTCCTCACGTTCGATGACGCTGTTCCTGTCCGCAGCTTCTGAAATCAAATGCAAGATGACATGATTGTATCTCGGATCCTGGTGGTGACCGTGTTCATACCATCCCGACTCTTCCAAATGCACTTCCACGTCGCCTTTGAGGAGCTGGCCATCGATTCTGATGATCGCATCTTTGAAATCCGGGCCGGTATCAAAATTTTCCCTGCCCGCAAAAACCACTTCAATTTCCTGGCCGGTTGTTGACACCAAAACCTGATTGAAGAGCTTTCTGGTTTTCCAGAGTTTTTGCAGCAGGATTTCTTGATCGTGGATTTTTAACTCCATCTTCCCTCCTCAAATATATTTGTCTTTCAATGGAGTTTACTCGAGATGCAGAAAATGAATGATGCCTTGTGATGGAATAAGGTATACGGAAGTAGGGTATAAAGGGCCGATGCTGCCCCCCTATTCCCTTATTTCCTTATCCCTTTAACCTAAAAGTGGGCAAACGGAGATGCGAAACTAATTGGTGGAATCCAGGACGGCTGCTTGTTTTTGCAATGCTTCTTCTGTTTGCTCTGACGTTAACAGCTCAGACTCTAAAAATACATTCCAATAACTGTTGACTGCCGTATGCACCAACCAATTCTCATAAAAGGACGCCCAGTCACCGGTGATCATTCCGGAGTCAGCAATGATATCCTGATCGCCATTAAGCTGGACACTTAGTTTCTGTAGTTTAGAAATGATGGCAGTTTTACGTTTTCCTTCCACCACTTCAGGTTGGAATTCCACTTCGCGATTATCCACATTGATGGGAATGCAGTGCGCGTAAAGCAGCCCTTCGTCATTCAAATATGCTCTCAGGATGATGCTGTCCACGGCGTGAGGACTGTAGGAACCGAATGCAAAATTTCCGAGACTGTAAGCTATGAGCCGATTCTTATAGAGTTCCAGACCTTGCAAAACATGCGGATGATGTCCAAGCACCAAATCCGCACCACTATCGATGGCTAAATGTGCAAAATAAATTTGATAC
This sequence comes from Candidatus Zhuqueibacterota bacterium, assembly GCA_011775825.1. Classification (GTDB taxonomy): domain Bacteria; phylum Zhuqueibacterota; class Zhuqueibacteria; order Oceanimicrobiales; family Oceanimicrobiaceae; genus JAABYK01. The sequence goes on from JAABYK010000146.1 coordinate 11,812, forward strand.
TCTTTGGGGATTTCTAACTTCTCTGCGCTCCAATGAAATGAAACAACAGTGAAATCAACAGCATTCTCCCACGCCTCAAGATTTGCCGTCATCAATTCCGGCTCAGGGTAGGCCGTCCCGCTGCTATCTTCTTTGGCGTAGAATTCCTTTGGAAACGTCATGGAATAGCCGAAAAATGCTGCCGTCTTCTGCCCTACTTCAAGAATGGCCGGTTGATGCGCTTCATGCAAATTTCTGCCCGCACCGCTGTACTTGACCCCAAGATTATCGAGCGTCTCAAGCGTTGAAGACAGCCCCTGCTCCCCGAAATCCAACATATGATTGTTGGCCAATGTAACCACGTCGAAACCTGCCCCTCTCAGGCCAGCGGCGTATTCAGGTGGAACTTTGAAATTGTATTTTTTAGGGAACGGCTCGCCATCGACGGTAAAAGGCGCTTCCAGGTTGGCCGTCGCCAAATCCGCGCTCTTCAGGTAAGCAACCGTTTTCTCAAAAGGATACGATGGACCGTTGTATTTGAGATGCGGCTCAATCCATGAACCCAGCATGACATCTCCGACTGCAACAACTGAAATCACACCCATCAAATTGGGCGGGTCTAAAACAATCGGACTGGAAACATATCGTTCCTGGCCAAAAAGGAAGACGACGGGAAATCCGCTATTCATAAACCATGAAACATGGAAAAGAAATAAACAGAGAAAAACTTGATTCGCTCTGATTCGCATTCGCCTTCCAAAAGAATTCGTTGCTGAACCAAAACTCGTTAGTGCACGTCATTCCGGCAGTGTTTTATGCCCGAATCTCCCTGATTAGGCAGGGAGATTCCCGAATAAACGATCTCGGGAATGAAAGCAACAGCCCGTTTTCGTTCAGCCACGAATTAGCTCTTTGTTCCTTGTTGAGACTTGGAGGCCGTTGATTTTTTGCTGGATGTCGTTTTTTGTGCTGATTGCGTTTTGGACTTGGTTGCTCCAGAAGGTTCCGCCTTCGATTCGTGAGTCTCTTCCTCCTTTTCTCTGACCTGTTGGAGTTCATCATTCTTTTCGTTCAGTTCATTCTCAAGGATCTTCACACTGTCAACAATCTGTTTCACTTCTTTATCGGTGGCAATCTGGCTCTTGTTTTCTTCAACAAGCAGATGATAAACTCGACCGCCTAACTCAGAGAAATTCTTATCGACGTTTCTCTTGATGTTTAAAATGTCCACCCGGATTTTGCCGATTTTAGTCAATTCCTCGGTTTTCTCAACAACTGTATCGACTCCTTCTCGAATCGTTTTTGCGATATCATCCCATAATTTTGCCATGGTTACTCCTTGCTCTCTTTGTAAGTTAGTAGATATGAAGCCTTTTTACGTTTTAAAAATTAATCAGAAACCGCCAAAAATGCAAGTTAAATAAATAGTCTGTGTTGGGTTACTCGTTATTGTGCTCTTGCCTTATTTTCCCAAACTCATCTCCAGGTTTCCACTCCGGTCTTTTGTCGGAATTCGCAACCCAAAGCCCCGCCAGAAACACAGCCTGCACATGCTGTTTCATGTAATGGTAATTGAAGGGCAAATCGACCTCGTCAGAAGGTTGATGATAATATTTTTCAAACTTTTCAAAACTCCCGCGATCGATCCCAAAAGCCGCGAAAATGGCCGGGACGCCTTTCTTGGCAAAGCTGTAGTGGTCGCTTCGATAATAGATCCTTTCTTCAGGTAATTCATCCGGTAGAATTTTGAGTCCCACCTGTTCCGCAGCTTTCTTGACGACATCACCCAACGTGCTGCGCTCGCTACCGTAAACGACAATCCCGGTGGTATCTCCGATGCCAATGATATCGAAATTGAAGTTAGCAACCGTCTTCGAGATTGGAAAAACAGGGTGATTTACATAGTATTCAGACCCGAGCAGTCCCTTTTCTTCCGCTGTGACGGCTAAGAACAACAGCGACCTCTTCGGCGGTTCGAGCAGTTGAGAAAACGCTTCAGCGACCTCCAGCAAACCGGCAACTCCCGAGGCATTGTCCGCAGCACCGTTGTAAACGGAATCGCCACGCACGGGAGTACCGATGCCGACGTGATCATAGTGTGCGGTATAAACCACGACTTCTGATTTTAGAACCGGGTCCGAGCCTTCAATCAACCCAATGACGTTGCGATCTTCAATCTCTTTCTTTTCAAGATACAACCTGATCCGGGCTCTTTTTTCCATTTGGAAGGAACTCAATTGGCCCTTGGACGCACCCTCCACGATGTCTTCAAACTTGTGTTCGGTGCCATCGAACAAAAGATCGCCAACATTTGGATGAAGGATCACCGCCGGCAGCCTTGTTTGCTCCCGCTTTTCTGCATCTGCGCTAACGAGCGTGGTTCTTGAGCTTCCGAAAAAATTCCGGAAGGCCCGCCACGGGGTTTCCTTGAGCCAATCCGGCTGGAGAATTCCAATCGCGCCTCGCGCCCCCAAAGATTGGGCGATCCGTCTCTTGGTTGCGCCATCGGAGTATTTCGTGGATTCTTTGCCTTCGAAAAAGCCCTCATCGTCGGAGGATGGCTCTCCGGTCATATACACCGTGATCTTCCCTTTCACGTCGACGTCTTTAAAATCGTCGTAATCGTATTCCGGGGCCTGAATCCCAAAACCGGTAAAAACCAGCTCACCATCGAATTCGAATTTTCCTTCCGGCGCAATCACGACCAGGAAGTCCTTTCCGTATTTCAGAGGGTACATTTCGCCATCGACTTCAATATTGAGCACGGAGTTGGATGACACTTTTCTCTGGTGAAATTGCAAATGCTGAAAATAAGTGTTATTGTCTCCGCCAGGTTTAAGCCCCAGGCCTTCAAATTGAGCTGCGATGTAATTTCCCGCCACTCGAGCGCCTCGCGAACCCGTATCTCGGCCTTCTAACAAATCGTCTGCCAGAAATTCCAAGTGGGCACGCAATTGCGTTTCACGGATGCTTTCAACCCCTGCCTCGGATGAAACAAGGTCATTAGCTGAAGTCGTTCGCACCTCACCATTGGCGGCAGTGATGTTGCCCTGAAAATCGGTCATCAAATAGACTAATCCAAATAAAGCTGCAAAGAGAATGATCAACAAGATCGGAAAACGAAAGTACATTATTTACCTCCACGGAATGTTCGCGTGCGAAGTGTGAGGGTTAGATGGTCTCACAGCGGCCAACGGTATTTTAGATCCAATTCAGGTGGCTGATATGTTTCCAGAAATTGCATGGCTTCGGCCGGACTGTCAACCACTTCATAAACCTCACGAAATCTTGTCTCGATGAATTTCTCTTGAAATCCCAATTCAAATTGATTAAGTAAATGGTCGAAATATTTGTTTACGTTTAGAATAACAATTGGTTTGGTGTGAAACCCTAATTGTTTAAAGGAAATCATTTCTGTGATTTCCTCAAACGTTCCAAACCCACCCGGCAAAGCTATGTAGGCACCACCCGCTTCCTCGAGCCCCTGCTTGCGACTGCGCATGTCTTCCACGGCCAACATCTCTCTCACTTTGGCGTCGGCAACCCCCACATCCATGAACTTTCGCAGGATGATCCCCACAACTTGCCCATTATGCTTTCTCGCGCCTCTACTCACCGCTCCCATTAACCCTACGCGACCGCCGCCAAATACAAGCGTGTACCCATTCTTCGCGATCAATTCTCCCATTTCGTAAGCCGCGTCGAGATAGACTCCGTCTACATGATTGCTCGAAGAACAATAGACCGTGATTGCATCGCATTGGTCTTTTTGGTTCATGTGATGACCTATCCGTTTCCACTCATGATTTCTTTGGCACGTTTAAACACCGCATCAAACATCGGTTGTGTCAATTTGCCGGTGAAGGTGTTCTGCTGACTTGGATGATACGATGCTAACAGTACAATCTGTTGATTCAATTTTGATTCATGGCCGTGGCCAAACTTGGGGCGCCGGTCAAAATCCGCTTGACCAATTTCTTGGTACGCTTTTAACACGGTATCAAACCCAATTTTGCCCAACGCCAGGACCACTTGCAAGTTCGGCAACAATTGCAGTTCCTGAAGCAGATACGGGAAGCAATTCTCCTTTTCTTCCTTTTTCGGTTTGTTTTGTGGCGGAGCACAACGGAGCGCCGCCGTAATGTAACAATTGTGCAAAGCAAGGCCGTCGCCTCGAGCGCTTGAGTCGGATTGATTGGCAAACCCGAATCGATGCAAAGTATCGAATAGCCAATCGCCACTTCGATCACCCGTGAAAATTCGCCCGGTACGATTTCCCCCGTGGGCCGCGGGCGCCAAGCCCACGAGCAGCAACTTCGCTTCGAAATCGCCAAAACTGGGAATGGGTTTGCCCCAATAGTCTTCATCTGCGAATCTCCTGACTTTCTCTTTGGCAACTTTTTCACGCCACTCCACAAGTCTCGAACATTTCGTACATCTTATGATCTGCTCCTGGAGATGTTTGAGCTGTGTCCGGTTGTCCTTCATGTCAGATCGGTTGTTTCTTAAAGAGTCTCACTAATTTCTCAAAATCCTTGCCAGTTACAACATCCCCATTGCGCACTCGCCCGCACAATCGATCCACTTCGGACCTCAGGTTTTCAGCATTTTGCACCTGTTTTTGCTCAATGAGCTGGTTCGCATTTCTTTGCAAAATTCGAATGACATTGTCGCGCTCTTCCTGAGAGGCAATGCTATAATCTGCTTTGCTCATTTTAAGAACTCTCTTTTATTGCAGCAGAATCAAATTCTTGATTCTCAGAAACTTCAAGCATTGGTGCATCATTCTGATACAGTTTTGCAAGATGATTTGGTGAAGTCCCCAGCCAGTGTAGGATATGTAACGAGGCCATTTTCAGGTAGGTTCGAACGACGCCACCCTCGCGAAATCTTCGAGCCGACGTAACAAGCGGGGGCGCCGTCATAATCGTTTTCCCCTGTCTTTTCAGCCGTTTCGAAAATGCAATATCCTCAAATAGCGACTGCGGCGGCATGCCCCCCACAGCCTCATATTTATCACGTCGAAGGAAGATGCCATGATCGCCGTAAAAAATTTTTGTGCACCAAAATCTGATTTCATTGATTTGTTCAGCAAGCCTCAGGATCGGGTGCGTGTCATCAAACTTAAGTTTAAAGCCGCCAGCCACGATCTGACCGTTCTTCGCCAACGCGACTGCGGTCACACAGTGTTGGGCAGTCAACCGACTGTCGGCATGTAAAAAAAGCAGCACGTCTCCGCACGCCACGTCTGCACCGGCTGCAAGTTGCTGCCCCCGGCCACGAGGCGCTTGCACCACAGATACACCATTCTCGCGACAGATTTCTTCCGATCGGTCAACGGATCCCCCGTCCACGATGATGCATTCGATTGGGAATGTAACATGTCTTTTGCAATTCTCCAAATCCTTGAGAAGAATCGGCAACGACTTTTCTTCATTCAATACAGGAATAATGATGCTTAGAACGGGATTCACTTTCAAATACGACCTTCTTTAGTCTGAATAATTCATGAACTGTAGAGCGCTTGTAGAATATCGTTAAGCAAGAGTATTAATGAACAAGGGGTTATGGAGTACTGGATCAGTGGATTTTTGGAATCACCCACCGGCGGTCCAATACTCCAACAATCCATTACCGGTGCTTAAATGCATAAATGTCAGATTATTACACATCTTAAAGTTTCAGATTCATGAATAATTCAAGTTAGAAAACCACACGAACCAGCCAAACCGTCAGAAACACGACGGCAACGCTGACCGGTCCGAAAAGATAACTGTATCGACTGTTTAGCTTCTTCCAGAAGATTTTGGGACGGATTCCGACAACTACTGTCAACAGAAAAAGAACCGTCAAACTTCCAAGCGGATGATAGCCCAAACTCTTACTGAATTCAAAATGCAGGAAAGCGCTCATGCTTCGGGTCAGTCCGCACGCGGGACACATCAGATCCACCAACCGGTAAAATGGACACAGGACGATGCCGAAGCCATCCGTGGGCAAAATCGCCAACACACTCAAAGTCAAAAGCGCGGGCAATCTGTAAGACACGGAATTGTCGAAACTAACTGGAAAAGACATCATCCTCGTTTCATTAGATCGCAGGAAATGTCAATTTACGATAAAGCAACGCTGTTGTCAAGGACATTCCAAGACAAATTGAATCACGTCCGGAGAAGTCCATATTTAAATTGATTATTTCCTCAAAAGTCCGTAAATTTGGATTTGCAAATTTAATCTGAACCATTAGAAATGGAGGATGTATGGCGTCTGTTTCAGATTTTCGGAATGGGATGGCCATTCGGCACCATGGCGACATTTGGATAGTCACGGAATTTCAACATGTGAAACCCGGTAAGGGTCAGGCCTTTATCCGAACCAAGCTCAAACAATTGAAAACCGGCAAAGTCGTCGATAACACCTTTCGACTCAGCGATACCATCGAAGAAGTCCGCCTCGAAGAAAAAGAGATGCAATTCCTGTATGCGACCGGAGACGAACTTTACCTGATGGATACAGGCACCTACGAGCAGATCAATGTCCCAAAAGAAATGCTGGGCGATCAAATCCATTTTTTGAAAGAGGGGAATTCGGTAAACGTTCAATTTCTGGAGGGGCGACCCGTAACCGCGTCTCTGCCGATGTTCATAGAGCTGCAAGTCACAGAAGCGCCTCCGGGTGTCAAAGGCGATACGGTATCGAATCTTCAAAAGCAAGTGACTTTGGAAACAGGAGCAGAAGTTCAAGCACCTCTCTTCATTAAAGAAGGAGACATCCTGAAAATTGATACCAGGGACGGGAGATATATCGAGCGCTTAAGCAAGTGAAGATTACCAGTCAGCAAATTTAGGATGTCCAATCATCGCCCCAAAATCTCCTTGTGTGTGCCAATGGCTAGCAACACATAAACGTTATTCTGAATTTGGAAAAACAACCGGTAATTCATGGTCACACTCAGCTCATAAACATCACTTACCTTCTTGCCTCGGATACTCCCCTGAACTTTCTTGACACGGAGCGAAGGGTGAGAAATATCTTGTAACAAAAACCCCGGCTTCTTATCCGTTTGTTTTTGGATTTGCTGGGGTAATTTCTGATAATCTTTTACAAACGACTTCGTCCATTGAAGCTTCATACCCTTTTCTTCAGTTCTTTGAGAGCTTCATCGAGATTATCATAAGCCCTGCTTACTTCACCCTTCTCAACCTCTTTCAGTGCGCCCTCAACTTTCTGCGCCCACTCCGTTGTCCAAGCCCAGGTCTGATGCGCCCCCTGAGGGATGAGGACAATATGACCATTCTCTTCTTTGATCTCAAAGTTATCTCCGACCTTCAGGTTGAACTTTTTTCGTAACTCCGCGGGTATGACCACACGACCTTTGTGTCCGAGCTTGGTAAAAGGCATAACCTCACCTCTTGGTTTCATTCATTTTGAGTAATGTTATACAATAGTGTCACATCATGTGTCACGTTATTTAACATAGCAAATCATTTAGCTCTAGTCAAGAAGAATTTTAATATCTCAAAACGGTGGATGAGCGCGCTAATTTCAATTCCAAGGCAGGTTCAGTAATGGGGGACATCTTAATGCTGCCGAAACGTGCTCAAACAAAAAAGGCCGCCCGAAAGCGGCCCTTTTTAAAAGCGATCTATTTAAAACAAAAACTTGAGTTCTCGAATGTAAAAGACCAACAAATACATCAAGAATAGGCCAAGAATCAACATGAAGAATCGCTGATGGTAAATGCGCTTATGAAGTTTTGCTTCCATATGATCTTGAATGCCTCCAAAGTTTGTGAACCATACCAATTAAAGTCACACATTCAACCGTAAATACTTTCCATTATCGGACTCAATTTAAACGACTTAAGTATCCTCAGATGCTCACGCTCTCATAAAACGGCGATAAACATACAACAATCTATTCTAAAAGTCAAGGCCTTTTTGC
>JAABYK010000038.1:0-1136 GCA_011775825.1 Candidatus Zhuqueibacterota bacterium
CCGACCATCACACCAACCCCGGACGGACCCTATTTGGTGAAAGAGCTCAAAAATTTCGCCAATCAAAAAGGAGCGATCGCAACCAAAGACACGATGGCGCTCTGTCGATGTGGCAGCCCGGCGAACAAGCCGTTTTGCGACAGAACCCACACAAAAATCAGCTTCTCATCCGCCAAGCTTGAGGGACGCGTTGAAGACAAGAGGGAAGACTACGCGGGTAAGAAAATCACGGTTCACGATAATCGCGGTATGTGCACGCATGCCGGCCGCTGCACCGATGGCCTCGCTGCGGTGTTCCGTTTGAATGAAGAGCCGTGGATTCATCCGGATGCTGCGAGCCCTGAAGAAATTATCGCAACGATTCAAAAGTGCCCGTCAGGCGCCCTGAGTTACTCCGTCGATGATGTCGAACACCGCGACCGTCAGGGCGCGCCGACCATTTTCGTCGCACCAAATAGCCCCTATGTGGTATTCGGCGGTCCGGATCTTGTCGGTACCGCACGCGCAGAAGGCGCTTCAAGAGAACATTTTACCTTGTGCCGTTGTGGTGGTTCCAAGAACAAACCCTTTTGTGATGGCACGCATTGGCACATAGAATTCAAAGATGATAAGAACTGAAACAGCGCTCATTTATCTTAATTGGAAAGGATGAACATGAATAGTGACTTTCCCAGCAGTGATATGGAGCTGACCCATATCCTGGTTGTGAGTGACATGGAACCGTCACGCTCGTTCTATCGAGACGTGCTCGGAGCGACAGTTGTGAGAGAGTATGGCGGCACATCTTGCGTTCTCAAGTTTCAGGGCAGTTGGCTGCTTCTGGTCACAGGAGGTGACCCGACGAAGGATAAACCGGAGGTGACCTTTGCGCCGCCAAAGGACTTTACGTCGATTAGTCATGCTATGACAATAAGAGTACCGGATTGCCAAAAGGCCTATGAAACACTGAAATCGCGGGGAGCTAAATTCCTTACACCGCCAGTAGATTGGGGCGCCGAAATTCGATGTTTCTTTCGTGACCCAGATGGTCATCTTTTAGAGGTTAGCCAGGCAGGCTGAAGAACAAACCCGCAACAGGGTGTAGTTAAAACTGAATATTTCCTATTCTATCGCTAATAATGAACAAAACCGAGCAA
>JAABYK010000038.1:1156-5876 GCA_011775825.1 Candidatus Zhuqueibacterota bacterium
AATTTCATCGGCACACTGGGCTACAGTATTATCCTGCCTTTTTTGATCATCCTGGTCATAAAATTCGGGGGCAACGAATTGATTTACGGAACGATAGGGGCCACGTATTCTTTTTTTCAACTTATCGGGGCCCCGATATTAGGTAGGTGGTCGGACAAGTTTGGCCGAAAGAAAATTCTGTTATTGAGCCAGGCAGGAACTTTTTTGGCCTGGGTCTTGTTTATTATCGCCCTTCGTATTCCGAATACAACGTTGGCCCATGTGAATTCTTCCATTTTGGGAATCTTTATAGTAACGATCCCCCTGCTTGTTTTATTTGTGGCGAGAGCCCTCGATGGCATTACGGGTGGCAATGTATCTGTCGCAAATGCCTATCTGGCTGACGTCACGACTGAGGAAGATAGAAAAAGCAATTTTGGAAAGATGGCAGCGTCCGGCAATCTGGGGTTTATCATTGGCCCCGCCCTCGCCGGTGTTCTGGGCGGTACAGTTTTGGGTGAACAGTTGCCTGTCATGGTCGCCATGATGATCTCCTTGATCGCCATTTTTGTCATCGCCTTCCTGTTGAGCGAATCCAATCCCTGCGTCCTAACCAAACCTGTGGAAAGTTGCAAAGTCAAGAAAGTTTTTGGACAGGAGCACAAGGAATGCTATGAAATAGCTGGATCTGACAGGATTAATTTTAGAGAGGCATTAAACCTCAACCATATTCCTTTCATCCTTATCCTTTACTTCATGATTTTTCTGGCATTCAACTTCTTCTACGTGGCTTTTCCGGTACATGCGGTCGAAAGTCTGAAATGGAGTCTTTTGGGACTCGGCATTTTCTTTTCGGTGCTGGGATTTATTATGGTCTGCGTTCAGGGTCCCGTTCTTAGCAAAATTTCGAATAAATTCTCCGACAGCATTTTAACGATTGCAGGCAGCACGTTACTGGCAGGCAGCTTTTTCCTTTTTACCAGCAGCAATAAAGTTCTGATTTATTTGGGCGTTTTGCTGTTTTCGAGCGGGAATGGCATCATGTGGCCTTCTTTTCTCTCGATACTTTCCAAAGTTGCGGGTAAAAAGTATCAAGGGGCGATTCAAGGTTACGCAAGCAGCTCGGGTAGCCTGGCCAGCATTATAGGCTTGATTACCGGAGGGCTTATATACGGGTGGGTCGGTGTGACAACATTTTGGATCCCTGGAATATTGCTGCTGACTATTTTCGTGTTGTCCTTCAAGTTAGTAGGAATTGAACAGACGTATGCGGCTAAAATTGATGATTAAAAGTCACTTCGTGTTGAAATTAATTAATAGTCGATGAAGAACATGGCGGACGAAAGATGAAAATCGTGATTGTGTAATAGGCTAGGTTTAAAAGATGAATTCTTTAAAAGGTAAAGTCGCTCTAATTACTGGTGTAAGCCGAAGAAGCGGCATTGGTTTTGGAATAGCCAAACGGCTGGCTTCGGAGGGCGCTGACTTGTACCTGCATTCATTCACACCCTATGATAGAATGATGTCTCTGGAAATGGATCAAAATGAGTCCGAGTTAATCCTTCAAGAATTGACAAAACATGGCATTTCAGTTGACCAAACGGAGGCTGATTTTACGCAACACGAAGCGCCGTATCAAGTAATCAAAGCGGTAGTCAATCGGTTTGGTCATATCGATATTTTGATCTTAAACCACACGCATGACACCTTGAAATTCCTCGATGACTTAACAGCGGAAGAGATTGATCGCCATTTAGCGGTGAACGTTCGAGCAGCATTATTATTAGTCCAGCAGTTTGCCAAACAATATAATGGAAAGTCAGGGGGCCGGATCATTTTGTTGACTTCCGGTCAACATCTTGGCCCGATGCCGCATATGGCATATGTTGCTTCCAAAGGGGCTTTACATCAACTCACATGCAGTCTTGCTGATGCCTTGATAGAAAAAGGGATCACGGTCAATACCGTGAATCCGGGACCGACGAAGACATATCAGCCAGATGAAGAAACCAATAGTGCTGTGTTGAAGCGCATGCCCCTCGGACGTTGGGGCCAACCGGATGACGCGTCTAGATTAATTTGCTGGCTGGTTTCCGAAGATGCCGGGTGGATAACCGGCCAGGTCATCAACTCAGAGGGAGGATTTCGCAAAGGATGAGAATCGTTAATGTCGGTCAAGGCGTGCCCACTAATGCCTTGAGATACTATCGAAATTGTCAAGTAAAATTTTAACGATTTTCATGTTTCTTTGGGTTAAATGGCTCTTGATTTTTGAGCATGGTATACATAATTACCAGCAGCTTGCGCATGCAGGCGCAGATGGCCACCAGTTTTGGTTTGCCGGCATCCACCAATTTCTTGTAATAGCTGTAGATGGGCTCAGCTTGTTGACGAATCATATTCAACACCGCCATGAACAGCTTATGGCGCACCAGGCCGCTGCCTTTCTTCTCCAGACGGGAGGCACGGTTGGTGGATTTACCGGATTGATTGACGACCGGATTCATGCCAAAATAGGCGACCATCTGTTTGGCCGAGGGAAAACGCTGGACATCGCCGATGTAGGCCTCCAACACAATGGCGGTCTCTTTGCTGATGCTGTGAATGGAGCAGAGAAGACTCTCGGAGTCGGTGATGTGTGAGTAAAGTTCTTTAATATTTGTTTTCAGGCGCTTTACCTCGTTCTGATATGCAAGAATCTGACGGACCAATGACTGTACGACATAGCCGGAACCGACTCCCTTTTTGTAAGCAATGCTGTTTTCACACAGTGCTTTGAGTTCTTTGACAAACTTTTCTGGCAAGCGATAGTCTCTTGGGCTATACCGCACCTGGCGCAACTCGCTGACCGGGGCCTGTGCAATGGCTTCGGCGGTGGGATAGCTTGCGAGCAGGGCCAGCATCTGGCTGCCGGCGAGCCCCCTGGTTGCCTGTTCGAGTTCGGGTGCCACTTTCGCAAGCTCGATGTGAAGTTTGTTCAGAGCCATGGTGCGGAGCTTGCGATAAGCGTACATCTGTCTGTCGAGGTCTTTGATGGCGTCAGAAATCATCCCGCGGCAGACGGTGGCGCGTGGCCGTTTTTGCGCCATAAAGCGGGCGATGTCCTGGGCATCGACCGGATCGGTCTTGGCGCGTCTGAGTTCACTCTTGGCGAAGTGTTTGGTTTGAAATGGGTTAATGACGGTTACCTGCCATTCTTCACCGTGGTTTTTGAGATAGTGATACAGATTCTTCCAGTAATCGCCGGTAGCTTCCAGGCCGATGTAGAAGCGTTTGGTGCCGTGTTTTTCTTTCAGTTGTAGCAGTTTTGTCCGCAACTGGTCAAACCCTGAAGCGGATTCGGCGATGCTGAAGGTTTTTCCAATGCGTTTCTGTTCGTCAGTCATGACGGCTACTTCGTGCTTGTGTTTGCTGACATCGATGCCGACGAATAGTTTTTCATAGTGCATGGTTTTCCTCCTTTCCGACTGCCCTGAGTTAGACGATGAGAGGACACTCTCTTCCGCTATTCCCCTTTAAGCTCGTCCTAGATTCAGGCTTGGGCCTCTGATACTTCATTCAAATTTAGGTAATAGGGCGAGAGTAACAGTCTCAAGGACGATTCCGACGAGTCGGAACCAGCGGACGACGAACGTTCTCTCTCATGTTTTTGCCAACTGTTTAAATATCTCAGCCAATGGGGTCGGTCCGTTAAAACGTACCGGTTCCTTTACCGCTGGCGGGTGCTCAATGGTAACCGGTTTCTCCGGCAACGCGAGCACCTGGTAGCGCCCGGCCTCACAGGCGATTAAAGAACGGGCCACCAGACGGTCGCGTGCCTGAATGAAGCTATCCAGCTCCAGCTTCAATAAGGCACATATCTTATCATAGCTGTAGAAACTGACGCCATTTTTGTCGCCTACCAGAACTAAGAAAAAATATAAAAGCATCTCTTGTGGCGACATAGCGCTCAGAAAGCCATCGTGGAGCAGTCGGTGGTCCAGCCAGCTAAACGAGCCGGTGATGCGCCGAATGCGATTGGGGTTAATGGGTTTTTTGGATATCATGACTTGCTCCTTTCCGCTTGTGGGTAAGGAAAGCACTTTGCGGCACAGATCCAATCTTGTCTTGTATATCAAGGCCCGTTAACCCCCGTTATAACAGGGGCTTCACTCGTCTTGTATATCACCGCCAGCATCCGGTGCAAGTGGCGTTTCGCAGTGATTATTCTTGAAGTTATCTCGTCTTGTATATCAACGATATCGCGCACGGTTTCTAACACTGTGTTTTGGCTTGTGGTTAACTCGTCTTGTATATCACCGCAAGGGTCATAAGGTGTAGCGCTTCTTCTCGCGCGATAGTTTTTGAGATAATCCGGGTGGGCTTGCAGCCAATCTTTGAGTCGCCCATATTGTCCTTTGAAGTAATCGGGATTGGCAGCGAGCCAGCGTTGCTGCGCCCGGCGTTTGCGCTCGCGCTGGCAGCGTAATTGCTTGCAGACGCGCTGCCGTTCGCCGACGCGCGGGTCGGGTTCAAAGGCAGCCTGGCAGACTTCGCAGAGCTTAGTTGTCATGGTCTAATTCGTTTTTCATCGAATTAGATAAAATCGGCAAACATTTGCCAGCAGGAAGTTTTCAAAGAACTTGCAAAATTAAATGGAATTAGATATAGTTGTTACACAACTCCTTTTTGGAATTAAATCAAAGAACAAGATACAACTTAATATACGAGCGGACGAGAGGGCTCTGGTTCACCTGCATCT
>JAABYK010000596.1:0-1369 GCA_011775825.1 Candidatus Zhuqueibacterota bacterium
CAGCAAGATATTTTAAAAGGCTTGCAGAGGATTACCAAACGCAAAATCTCCGGGATGAAGATTCGCATTCACGGCGATTACCATTTGGGTCAAGTGCTCTACACCGGAAAGGATTTTATTATCATCGATTTTGAGGGTGAACCTGCCCATCCATTAAGTGAGCGAAGGTTGAAACGGTCTGCACTCCGAGATGTGGCGGGCATGATGCGCTCCTTTCACTATGCGGCCTACGGTCCACTTTTTCTACCTTCGTCCATTCGAGACGAAGATACGCCCATAGTCGAACCGTGGGCAAACCTGTGGTATTCGTATGTCAGCGGAGTCTTCTTGAATTCATACCAGGAGACCGTTGCACAGGAGGCCTTTGTACCGAATGAGCGCGAGGAGTTTGAAATCTTGCTACAAGTTTTTCTTTTGGAAAAAGCCGTTTACGAACTCGGGTACGAACTTAATAATCGTCCCGGTTGGCTTACGATTCCGGTCAGGGGCATCAAACATGTTTTGAGTAGCGAAAGTGAGGAGTCTAATTGAGTACAGAGAACACCGTGAAATTGAAGCCTTCGGTTGTTTATGATACCAACCGCTTCACAGAACAAGACATTTATCTTTTCAAAGAAGGGAGCCACTTTCGCCTCTATGAAAAACTGGGTGCCCATCTCATGAAAGTGGAGGGAATGGAAGGAACCTGCTTTAGCGTTTGGGCGCCTAACGCTGCCAAAGTGACGCTCATCGGCGATTTCAATCAGTGGGACCAGGAAGCGCATCCTTTGAAGAGTCGCCATGATGATTCGGGCATTTGGGAAGGCTTCGTTCCTGGCATTAGAGATGGTGCGGTGTACAAATATCATATTGTTTCCAAGTCACGAAACTTTCGAGTGGACAAAGGCGATCCTTTTGCCTTTTCCTGGGAAGGCCCACCGAGAACCGCCTCCGTTGTTCGTGAACTTAAATACCAGTGGAACGACTCCGAATGGCTGAAGAGCAGGAAAAAGAGTAGTGCGTTGGATAAACCTTGATCTGTGTACGAAGTTCATTTGGGGTCATGGAGAAGGATGCTCGAAGAGAACAGTCGATTCCTGACTTATCGGGAGTTAGCGCGGGAGCTGGTTGAATATGTGCAAGATATGGGGTTTACACACGTGGAGTTCTTGCCGATTATGGAGCATCCCTTTTATGGCTCATGGGGCTATCAGACAGTCGGTTACTTTGCTCCGAGCAGTCGATATGGTGCGCCGCATGATTTCATGTTTCTGATTGATTGCTTCCATCAAAACGGCATTGGCGTGATCTTAGATTGGGTGCCATCACACTTTCCTTCAGACGAACACGGGTTGGTCTACTTCGATGGCACTCACCTCTATGAATACGC
>JAABYK010000596.1:1435-14276 GCA_011775825.1 Candidatus Zhuqueibacterota bacterium
GCTTTGTTTTGGTTGGATAAGTATCATGCGGATGGGCTGCGGGTAGACGCGGTCGCCTCCATGCTTTATCTCGATTATTCCAGGAAGCAGGGGGAGTGGGTTCCCAACGAACGCGGCGGAAGAGAGAACCTGGAAGCCATTTCCTTTCTACGTCGTTTAAATGAAGCCATATATGGCAACTTTCCCGATGTGCACACTGTGGCCGAAGAATCAACTTCCTGGCCCATGGTTTCACGGCCGGTCTACGTCGGTGGGCTGGGATTCGGTATGAAGTGGAACATGGGCTGGATGCACGATACGCTTGATTTTTTTTCCAAAGATCCAATTGACCGCAAGTATCATTTGAATCAGCTTGCGTTCAGCATCTGGTACGCTTTTTCGGAAAATTTCATGCTTTCTCTCTCGCACGATGAAGTGGTTTACGAAAAAGGGTCTTTGCTTCACAAAATGCCCGGTGAGGACTGGCAAAAATTTGCCAGCCTTCGTTTGCTTTTAGGTTATATGTATGGCCATCCGGGTAAGAAGTTGTTGTTCATGGGAGGAGAGTTTGGACAGAGACAGGAATGGAATCATGATAAAGGTTTGGAATGGAATCTCCTGGAGCATTTCCCTCATCAAGGTATCCGGAGTTGGGTAAAGGATTTAAATCGCCTTTACCGGGCCGAACCGGCCTTGTATGACGTGGACTTCAGCCAGGAAGGCTTTGAGTGGGTGGATTTTCACGATGCAGATCGCAGCATCATGAGCTTTTTGCGAAAAAGTAAAACCGAAGGCGATATAATCCTTGTTGTCTGCAACTTTACACCCGTCCTGAGGCGAGATTATCGAATTGGGGTTCCACAGCTCGGCTTTTGGGAAGAAATACTCAACAGCGATGTAAAATGCTATGGTGGGTCAGGCCACGGAAATTTAGGAGGTGTGGAGGCGACGCCGGTGCCGTTCTATGACAAGTTTGAGCATTCCCTTACGCTCACTTTGCCACCGCTGTGCATTCTGTTTTTCAAGAAGGGAGCGTCAGAGTCATGAAGATTGGTGCTCATTATCTTGGCGATGAGGCGTGTGAATTTACGGTTTGGGCCCCGTTTCTGACCGATGTGACGCTCAAAATCGCTTCTCCGAATGAACGGCTGCTTCCCATGAACAAAGATGACTGGGGATACTGGCGCGCCGCTGCGGAAAACATCAGCCCGGAAACCAGATATTCTTACCGTTTGAATGATGAGAAAGAGCGCCCGGATCCGGCCTCGCATTTTCAGCCGGATGGTGTGCACAGTCCGTCGCAAGTGATTGACCACGGGAATTTCAAGTGGGAGGATTCAGATTGGAGAGGCGTTCCTTTACAGCAAATGATCCTTTATGAACTGCATGTCGGAACCTTCACCTCCCAAGCCACATTTGAGGCCATCATCCCTCGACTCAATGATTTGGTTGAGCTTGGAATCACCGCTGTCGAACTTATGCCGGTTGCGCAATTTCCCGGGGAACGCAATTGGGGATACGACGGTGTGTATCCATTTGCAGCCCAGAACTCATATGGCGGACCGGCAGGATTGAAAAAGTTGGTCAACGCCTGCCATCAACGGGGACTATCAGTGGTTTTGGATGTGGTTTACAACCATCTTGGTCCGGAAGGCAATTATCTCCGGGATTTTGGTCCGTATTTTACCGGTAAGTACCAAACTCCCTGGGGCGAAGCGGTTAATTTTGATGATGAATACAGCGACGAGGTCAGAAATTATTTTATTGAAAATGCCCTGCACTGGTTTGACACGTATCATATCGATGCGCTTCGGCTCGACGCCATTCATGCCATTTACGACATGAGTGCAAAGCCGTTCTTACAGGAGCTCGCCGAACGCGTGGAAGAATTTTCGAATAAGCAGGGGAGGAAATTCTACCTGATTGCCGAAAGCGCTTTGAACGACACGCGCATCATCCGACCGAGGGAGTCAGGCGGCTTTGGACTTGATGCTCAATGGAACGATGACTTTCATCACTCACTGCGGACCGTGTTGACGGACGAACGAGAAGGCTATTACATAGACTTTGGTGACTTCGAGCAGTTCACAAAAGTTTTCAAGGAAGGGTTCGCTTATTCCTGGCAATACTCGGAATACCGCAAAAGACATCACGGCAATTCCGCCGTAGACAGACCGGCACAGCAGTTTGTCGTGTTTACACAGAACCACGATCACGTCGGGAATCGCATGCTCGGGGAGAGATTGTCCACTCTGGTCTCTCTCGAGGTACAGAAGCTTGCAGCGGGCGCGATGCTGCTGTCTCCGTACCTTCCTTTGCTGTTCATGGGCGAGGAGTACGCCGAAGAATCGCCGTTTCTTTACTTTATCAGTCACTCGGATCCGGATTTGGTTCAAGCTGTGCGTGAAGGCCGCAAAGCCGAATTCAAGGAGTTTCAATGGCAGGGAGAACCGCCGGATGCTCAAAGTGTCGATACATTTCTATCAAGTCAACTGAAGTGGGAAACAAGGGTAGAAGGCAAGCACAAGGTTCTGCTTGACTTCTACAAGACGTTGATTAAATTGCGCAAAGAAATTCCGGCCCTTGCTCATTTGGATAAAAAACCACTCAAAGTCATCACGGAAAAGAATGAGGTGCTGGCGTTTCACCGTTGGCATGAGACCAGCGCGGTTTTTTGTATTATGAATTTTAATGATACTGAGCGGATTGAGCAGAGTTCAGAAATTCCGAAGGGAACCTGGACAAAGAAGCTGGACTCATCCGATCAAATATGGCTTGGTGCCGGCCCGGTTTCACCGGAACAAATATCGAAAGGACAAAAAATAGTATTGCAGCCTTCCAGTTTCGCCCTTTACATTAAGGAGGATTCATGAACCGTTACGTTTGCATCCACGGACATTTTTATCAGCCTCCGAGGGAAAATGCCTGGCTGGAAGATGTCGAGCTTCAGGATTCGGCCTATCCTTATCATGACTGGAACGAAAGAATCACCGCCGAAGGATATGCTCCGAATACCGCGTCTCGAATCCTTGATAGCGAGAGTAAGATAATCGACATTGTCAACAATTATTCGAAAATCAGCTTCAATTTTGGTCCGACTTTGTTTTCATGGATGGAGAAAGAAATGCCTGAAGTCTATGAGGCCATCATTGAGGCAGATCGAGAAAGCCAAAAGAATTTTTCCGGCCATGGATCCGCGATTGCGCAGGTCTATAATCATATGATTATGCCTTTGGCCAACAGCCGCGACAAACGGACTCAGATTCATTGGGGCATCAAAGACTTTGAGCGACGATTTGGTCGAAAACCGGAGGGAATGTGGTTATCGGAAACGGCGGTCGATTTGGAGTCCTTGGATATCCTGGCTGAATACGGCATCAAGTTTACAATTCTCGCTCCTCGTCAAGCCTCTCGGGTTTGCAAAATAGGCGAGGAAGGGTGGCACGATGTGAGTGGGGATAAAGTCGATCCCAAAATGCCTTATCTGTGTAAGCTTCCGTCTGGAAAAACTATCGCGCTTTTTTTCTACGATGGACCGATTTCTCAGGAGTTGGGTTTCGGAGATCTGCTCAACAACGGAGAAGAGTTTGCAGGTCGATTGATGCAAGGATTTGTTGAAAACGAGCACGACGATCAGCTTGTTCATATTGCCACAGATGGGGAAACCTACGGCCATCACAAACCTCATGGTGAAATGGCCCTTGCCTATTGTCTCTATCACATCGAGTCAAATGACTTGGCGAACATAACGATTTACAGTGAGTATTTGGAAAACGTTGCACCAACTCATGAAGTGGAAATTTTTGAGAACTCATCCTGGAGTTGTGTCCACGGTGTTGAACGATGGCGCAGCGACTGCGGATGCAACTCGGGCCGTTCTGACTGGCATCAGGCCTGGCGGGCACCTTTGCGCGAAGCGCTCGATTGGCTGCGAGAGGAATTGATTCCCCTTTATGAAAAAGAGATGGCGAGTTTGGTTAAGGACCCGTGGCAGGCTCGAGACAATTATATCGAGGTTATTTTTGACAGAGCCCCTGAAAACGTGGAGCGGTTTTTGAATGAACACGCTGCCAGAGATCTCACCCCGGGGGAAAAGATCAAAACGCTGAGGCTGTTGGAGTTGCAGCGGCATGCCATGCTCATGTATACAAGCTGCGGTTGGTTTTTTGACGAGATATCTGGCATCGAAACCACCCAGGTGATGCAATACGCCGCGCGCGCCATGCAACTGGCGGAAGAAGTCGGCAGATCATCGTTAGAAATGACTTTCATAGAAAAGTTGGCAAAGGCGCCGAGTAACATTCCCGAGCACGAGAATGGCGCAGATGTTTATGAGAAGTTCATCAAGCCTGCCCGAATCGACCTGTTACGAGTGGGAGCGCACTATGCGGTTTCTTCTCTATTCGAGGAATATCCGGAATCCATCAAAATCTATTGTTACACCACAGACAGCGAAACTTATGACAAGATGACGGCCGGAAGACTGAAGCTGGCTGTTGGCAAAGCTCAAGTGCGTTCGGATATTACGTGGAATGAAACCGAGGTTACCTTTGCCGTGCTGCATTTGGGAGGTCACATTCTCAACGGTGGTGTTCGAGAATTTATGGGAGACGAAGCGCTCGATACCTTGCATCACGAAATCAAAGAGGCGTTCCTGAAAAGCGATGTTCCCGAAGTGATTCGCATCATGGACGATCACTTTGGAATGCATAATTATTCGCTTTGGTATTTGTTCAAAGATGAACAGAGAAAGGTGTTTGATCAGATTCTGGAGTCGACATTGGAAGAAGCGGAAGTGCACTTTCGCGGAATCTATGAAAACGATTATGCCGTCATGCAGGCGATGCGGGAAATGCACATTCCCATTCCAAGGGCTCTCAGGACACCCCTGGAATTTGTTCTAAATACCGATCTACGCAACCTCTTGCAGAACGATGAGCCCAATCTTGAACAACTGCAGAACTTAGTCCAGGAATTCAAGAAATGGCATGTGGTGCCTGACAAAACCACACTGAATTTTGTGGCAAGCAAACGAGTCAACGAACTTTTGAAAACTCTGTCACAAAGCCCATACGAGTTGGAGCGAATTGAGTTTATTCGGGACATGATCCGCCTTCTGAAGCAATTGGGCCTCGAACTCGACTTCTGGGAAGCCCAAAACATTTATTTCTTGATGGGCACGGACCATTTCGATAAAATGAAAACCAGAGCGGGGGCCGACGACAAAGAAGCTGTTGAATGGGTGGAGCAATTTCAAAAGTTAGGGGATCACCTGCAGGTGCGGATCATTTGAGGAAAAATTACGGACAAGCGGCTGCATAAACGAATTGCTATTTAAGCGAACTTAGTGCTCCGTTTCAAAAATCTTTGTAAGGTTATTCAGTGATTCAAGTACGTGAAACGTGGAGCGAATACTTGGAGAGTAGAGCGGATGCTTCACGCTTTTCGCTTTACGCTCCACGAGACTTCCTTGGAGCCATTCTTCATAGACCGTACAAGTAATTCTGAAATGGAGCACTTAGTGACAAAATTGAAGAGGAGGTTATGAGAATCACCTATTCTTTAGTGGTCTTTGCAATTTTAATTTTGCAACTTTCTTTCTGTAACCAGCAGCAGGACGCGACTGAAGCAACGCTGACGACCCCCGAAGAGACCGTGAAAACATTTTTTGAGTTGTTCAACAAAGAGGATCTCGAAGGCACGCTCGCACTCTACGAACAAGATGCCGTGTTCGTGGTGGAGCGGGGACAGTTAGCGCGAGGAACCGTGGCCTTGAGAGAAGCGCTCAAAGGCTTTTTGGAGATGAAGCCCACGTTAACCCCTGTCAAAAATCAAATGGTCACCACCGATGACCTGGCGTTGTCCGTGGTGAATTGGACTCTAACGGGCACGACTGCGGAAGGGGATTCAATTGAAATGGCAGGCACGACATCGGATGTCTTGCGCAGACAGCCTGACGGCAGGTGGCTTTTCGCAATAGACAACCCCTGGGGCGCGGGAATCCTCAGGTCGCAAGAAGCATCAAATTAGTGGGTAAAATGTGATCATGCGAATTCCGCTCGCCACTTATCGACTTCAGTTCAATCCTTCGTTTGGGTTTCGAGATGTACAGGAAACTGCCCAATATCTTTCTGAACTTGGTGTTTCGGATATTTACGCGTCACCCGTTTTTAAAGCAAGGCAAGGCAGCCAACACGGTTACGATGTGGTCGATCCCACTCAATTGAACCCGGAGCTCGGTTCGGATGAAGACTTCAACACACTGGTCGAGAATTTGAGAAAGCTTGGGATGGGCTGGCTGCAGGACATTGTGCCCAACCATATGGCGTATTACAGCCAGAATCCGATGCTCATGGATGTTTTGGAAAACGGTCCGGATTCCGAATATCTTGATTTTTTTGATGTAGATTGGAATCATTCCTCTGAGAGCATCCGTGGACGAATTCTGGCGCCGTTCCTGGGAAAATTTTACGGCGATTGTTTGGATAGCGGCGAGATTTCCCTCATTTATGAAAAAGAAGGTCTGTTCATAAAATATTACGAATTGCGATTTCCGTTAAAAATCGAATCGTATGCCACTGTATTCTCAAACGGACTGTCAAAACTTCGCAGAAGCCTTGGCAGCGAACATCCGGATTTCATCAAGATTCTCGGCGTCCTTTATTCCTTGAAGAATCTGCCGAGTCGACAGAATGGACATGAGCGCCACGATCAGGTTGCGTTTGTAAAAAGAATGTTGTGGGAGCTGTACACAAAAAACGATAAAGTCAAAAGGTTCATCGACGAAAATCTCGACTCTTTCAACGGGACACCGGGCGTTCCCGAAAGTTTCAATGCTTTGGATGAGCTGCTATCCGAACAGTATTTTCGACTCTCTTTCTGGAAAGTGGGGACGGAGGAACTCAACTATCGCCGGTTTTTTAACATCAACGAACTCATTACCCTGAGAATGGAAGATGAACGAGTCTTCAAGAACACACATTCGCTGATCACCAGGCTGGCAAAGGAGAGAAAATTTACGGGACTGAGGGTCGATCACGTGGACGGTCTTTACGATCCCCAGCAGTACCTCCAAAGACTTAGAGGCACCTCCGATCATGTCTTTATTGTGGTTGAAAAAATCCTCGAGTTCACTGAAGAACTGCCCGAGACCTGGCCGATTCAGGGGACCAGCGGATATGATTTTTTAAATTACGTGAATGGTCTGTTTTGCAGACGAGAAAATGAGCTGAAGTTTGATAAAATATACCGCAGGTTTGCCGACTTCAGAACCCCGTACAAGAAACTCGTGCACGAGAAAAAGCGACTGATCATTGGAAAACACATGGGCAGCGATGTGGACAATCTGGCCCATCTAACAGCCAGGATTGCGAGTCAGCATCGTTATGGCAGTGATTTTACTTTGTTTGGACTGAGACGGGCTTTGGTGGAGATTCTGGCCTATTTCCCCGTTTACCGGACATATGTGAGTTGTGGTCAAATTACTGACAGGGAGCGCATTTACATTCACGAAGCTTTGGAAAAAGCCAAGCAAACCATGCCCGACCTCATCAATGAATTAACGTTTCTGGAAAATCTGCTCCTGCTAAATTTTGGCGAGCACGTCAGCGAACAGGAACGCGAGCAGCGGCTGCATTTTGTGCAGCGTTTTCAGCAATTTACCGGTCCGCTCATGGCCAAAGGATTCGAGGACACGGTATTGTACATTTACAATCGACTGGTGTCGCTCAACGACGTTGGCGGAAGTCCGGACAAATTCGGTGTCTCGCATATCGAATTTCACCATTTTGGTAAGAAACGAGCGGAACTCTGGCCGCACACGATGAACACAACTTCGACACATGATACAAAGCGCGGAGAAGACGTTCGTGCCAGAATAAATGTCCTTTCCGAATTGCCCGAGGAATGGGAAAGACATGTCAGGAACTGGAGCAAGATAAATAGAAAACGCAAACGTAAGCTGCAGGGCTTTGGTGCGCCTGACACAAACGACGAGTACTTTCTTTATCAGACTCTGATTGGAGCGTTTCCTTTTGATGAAAGCGAGTACGTGGGTTTAGCCGGCAGAATCAAAGACTATATCATCAAAGTTGTCAGGGAGGCCAAGGTGCACACGGCCTGGCTGGCACCGGACACCGAGTACGAAGAAGCGTGCCTGAACTTTGTTGAAAAGATTTTGCGATTTTCCGAAAGCAATTCATTCATCAAGGAATTTTTGCCGTTTCAGCGAAAAGTTGCTCATTACGGCATCTTCAATTCTCTTTCTCAGACGCTTCTCAAGGTCACGTCACCGGGTGTGCCTGATTTTTATCAAGGCACCGAACTCTGGGACCTCAATCTCGTGGATCCCGACAACCGGCGTCCTGTCGATTTTGAAAAGCGAAAGACTGTACTTCGACAAATCACTGCACAGGCTGAGTCAAACGTTCTCGAGTTAATAAGGGATTTGTTGGCGAGCAAACAGGACGGACGAGTCAAGCTATTTCTGACCTTCAAAGCGCTGCAGACGAGAAATCGCTATTTAGATGTTTTCCAACAGGGAGCGTACGTGCCCATCGAGACAGGAGGTAGATTCAAAGACCACATTTTAGCCTTTGGTCGAAATCATGAAAATAAATGGGCGATTACCGTCGTTCCGAGATTTTTGACCTCCCTGATTGAGAACCACCAGGATCCCTTGGGATTCGAAGTCTGGGACGACACGCATATCATGTCTCCGGAAGGCGTGACTACGTGGCGCAATGCGATAACGGAAATGAAAACAGATGGACAAGGATTATTACAAGCCGGAGATTTGTTTAAGCATTTTCCGGTGGTTTTAATAATAGGAGAGAAATGATTATGACGAGACGAGGCAGCGGAATCCTACTTCACATAACTTCCCTGCCGTCGCCGTACGGTATTGGAGATTTGGGACCGGGCGCTAAAAAATTTGCGGACTTCCTTTATGAAACCAGGCAGAGCTACTGGCAGATTCTGCCGGTCAATCCCACTGATGCGATTTCGGGTCATTCGCCTTATGATAGCTTGTCCGCGTTTGCGGGAAATACTCTACTGATCAGTCCTGAGCTTTTGTTAGAGGATGACTTCATTAGAAAAGAAGATCTCGAGCTTCTGCCCGAACTCCCCAACGACCGGGTCGACTTTGACGCTGTGATGCAACATAAGAATAAGCTGTTCGATCGAGCGTTCGAGCGCTTTAGAGATAGCGACAACAAATACGAGTATGACAAGTTCTGTTTACAGAATTCGCAGTGGTTGGATGATTTTGCCGCTTTTGTGATTTTCAAACAACATTTCGAAGGCAAGGCCTGGTGTGATTGGCCAGAAGAAATTCGGGATCGACAACCGGAGGCGATACAGAAATTAAAAGATGAACTTAGTGAACCGATTGAACGGAAAAAATTCTTGCAGTTCATTTTTCTCAAGCAATGGATGAGTCTTAAGGAATACTGCAACGATCTCGGCATTCAAATTATGGGAGATCTGCCTTATTATCAAAACTATGACAGCGCCGATGTATGGACCAACCCGGGGCTATTTAAATTGGACGACCAAAAACAACCCACGGGTGTTGCGGGTGTGCCGCCAGACTATTTTAGCGAAACGGGACAGCTTTGGGGCCATCCCGTTTACAATTGGGAGCGTCTGAAGGAAACAGATTACGGTTGGTGGCTGCAGCGAATGAAACGTAATTTAAGCTTGTTCGATATCGTCCGTATTGATCATTTTCGCGGGTTTGTGTCGTACTGGGAAGTCCCCGCAGGCGACGAGACAGCTATCAACGGCACCTGGGTCGAGGTGCCTACACGAGACTTTTTCGAAACGTTATTAAAACGCTTCCCCAATCTGCCGATTGTGGCAGAGGATCTCGGATACATTACGCCGGATGTCCGAGAGGCTATCCGTGAATTTAGTTTTCCGGGCATGCGCTTGCTGCTTTTTGCGTTCGATGCCAGTTTGCCCACGAATGCGTATGCGCCGCATAATCACGTCAAGAATTGCGTGGTCTACACCGGAACTCATGACAACAACACCGTCCGCGGCTGGTTCGATAACGAAGCCTCCGAAGAAGATAAGCGACGTTTGGCCAAATACCTCGGTCGCGAGGTGTCGTCTGGGAATGTGCATTGGGATTTCATCCGCCTGGCCATGATGTCCGTGGCGGATTTGGTCCTCCTCCCGATTCAGGATGTCCTTGGTTTAGGGCCTGAAGCACGCATGAACCGTCCGGCTACGACAGAAAAGAACTGGCAGTGGCGGTTGCTATCCGAGCAGATAACACCTGAAGTAACAGATAAGCTGCGAGAGGTGACAACGATATTTGGGCGTGCTTAGTACACAATTTCATAAATATGGTTACATAAAATTTAGACAGGATGAACAAGATAAACAGGATAAAGAGCTTTGAAATCCTGTTAATTAGAAATGGTTCTCTATTGTTAGTACCTTAACCTTAAAACCGTTGCACAATGGGCAAAGATTTTAAAAACAAAATAATTGTAGTCAAAATGATTAAAAACAACTATTCGGGCAGCTTTAAAGAAAACAAAAAGGCAAAACGATTTTGGGCAAAACTATTACAGCTTCAGTTGAGAATTGAACATCATAATAGGAAATGGATTTGGCTTAAATATCTGCCTTAATAGACATATCTTCCACACTGTTTTTTGAAAGCAATTGTTTTGCCATAAACAGTTTTGCCTTCTAAAATAGGTTGTCGAAATAATCTTCTATGAATTGCTCTACTACATAATTATTTTGATTTTAATCATTTTGACTTTTGGTTCCGGCTACGCCGGGTTAGGGCTGCACAAATTAAATTTTCGTAATCTAAATAGGCTGAGGGCATGCTCATGCGGAGTGGGCAGAATCAAGGAACTCATCCCCCAACCCCTTCTCTTGAGAAGAGAAGGGGGCCATTTAACATCGATGTGCAAGAAGGACAAGTTCGACTCTTGCGTGGCAAAATGTGAGTTTCGTCAAACCCTATTCTAAAGGATCAATTTAGGGTGAGATTTCTTCCGATAAAACAACCTTCATCACTAAGTTTCGGACCGAAGGAAAAAGAGCCATTTGAGCTTTTTGGGTTAACTTGAAAGCTGGAAAATAATCAGAAAAGGGGTCTTGATGATAAACAGGATGCCTTTCATCATGTTCATCTTGTTAATCCTGTCCAATGCCAATTAAGCCCCTACAGCGAATAATACGTCCCGAATTTATGGAATAGAGTGCTTAGTAGTTGACATAAACAAGGTGATCTATTTATGGATACCTTAATTCAATGGCTTCGCAATTTGTTGGGTTTTAGTCACGAATTTCAAACCAAACTGGTTGCCTCATTCCTCGCTATCTTCTTCTTGTGGCTGATCAGGGCGGTCATTTTGATAATAGTGGCCCGGCGAGTCAAAAAGGTCGGGGTTCAGTATCGATGGCGCAAAACCAGCACGTATGTGGCGTTTGGATTAGCCGTTTTTATCATCGGTAGAATCTGGTACGAGGGTTTTCAATCTCTGTCAACGTATTTGGGACTCCTGTCTGCAGGTCTGGCAATTGCTCTGCAAGTACCTTTGGTGAATCTGGCAGGTTGGGCCTTTATTTTGTGGCGCCGTCCCTTTGCTGTCGGCGACCGTATTCAGATTGGCAACTATCGGGGCGACGTGATCGATCAGCGAATTTTTATGTTCACGCTGATGGAGATCGGCAATTGGGTCGATGCCGATCAAAGTACGGGCCGGGTCATTCACATTCCCAATGGTAAGGTTTTCAGTGACGTTTTGGCCAATTATAGCAAGGGCTTCCAATACATCTGGAACGAAATTCCAGTACTGATTACGTTTGAAAGCAATTGGGAGAAAGCGAAAAAGGTTCTGCTGCGGATCGGAACGAAGCACGGAGAACATCTCACCAAGCGCGCCGAGAAGAAAGTCAGACAGGCGGCCCGAAAAGTCATGATCTTCTTTACCAAACTCACACCGACGGTTTATACCACCGTGAAAGACAGCGGCGTTCTGCTGACCATTCGCTATCTGTGCGAACCGCGACGTCGTCGAACCAGTGAACAGGAGATTTGGGAAGACATCCTGCGTGCTTTCGCTGAGTGCGATGACATCGACTTTGCGTATCCTTCGCAGCGTTTTTATAACAATCTGCTTGAGGGCAAGCCAGGTGCAAAGCCATCTACAAATGGGCAATCGGAGCCTGCTGAAATTAAGCAGCCAACCAAGTAAATGTTAGCTGCAAATTGTTGGGCAGCCCTTTGTTGAATAGTAATCGTGAGAGAAGATAAAAATGCGTGATCAATGTCTTTCAAACGCTATAATTGTTTGGTTTCTCCTTACTACTTTTTTTATTGCAGGCGCACAATCACTGGACAATACATCAAAAGGGGCCGGTTATTGGGCTCCAACAAATCCTCCCCGAGCGTACTATACGATTGAGTGTCAGATATATCCTTCTTCCGACCTTTTAAGTGGTGCTGAGACTATACGTTTTGTAAATACCACCTCAAAGCCAATTCACCGGCTGGCACTTGACTGGATAGTGAATAAAGCTCAAACTATAGAAACCACTATTCACGAGAAACCAGTTCCAATCTTGGCTGATTCGTCATATACGGAATTACCTTCTCCGCTTCTTTTTGAACTTCCGGAAGCACTTCTTCCCGGTGAACAGGTAGAGCTCGAAATTGGATTCAAAAAAACCTTGTCCACAAGGGAAGGAAAAAAGATGACGGTAGTTAAATGGCACCCTCGGCTTTGGTGGGGATTTCGAACGCACCATGACTATGACGTCAGGATAGAGACGTCTCCCGACTACCTTGTTGCTACCACCGGTCTTTTAAGATGTGGAGACGGGTTAC
>JAABYK010000370.1:0-152 GCA_011775825.1 Candidatus Zhuqueibacterota bacterium
ACCCGAGCAGATTCAAGGCTCAAACCTCACGCCAACCTGCGACGTCTTCCAACTGGGTGTTATGCTTTACGAAAGCCTGACGGGTGCCCATCCCTTCAGGGCCACCAGCGCATCGGACGTCCGCATCAAAATTCTGGCCGACGCTCCGGAAC
>JAABYK010000370.1:260-1249 GCA_011775825.1 Candidatus Zhuqueibacterota bacterium
GATTTGCATCCATCCTGGAATTCTCTCATCAACTACAGAAGATAAGTCGAGGCGACTCCAATGTAAGAAGCACCCAGGTGTTGCATGTGTTGAAGTGATTGGGGGGTGAATGCTCTGGAATAAAGAGATTTGCGCGTAAAGCCGCTAAGCTTTACGAACAAGATCGCCCAGTATATTTCTATCTCGAACTCGATCTTCGACTCGCCCACATCGACCCTTCGATGCAGCACTTGACCCCCCTGATTTCGCTGCGTCAATCTTCCTCCTCGAAGTGAGATTTTCTAATCGCTCCCTTCACAACGCTCACAGCAGGCCGCGGGCGGGAGTGTCACTCCGCCTCCCAATCTCAAATCGCTCAATAAAGTGCTATTGAGAGTCTTAGCTGTGGAAATGTTCGGATATAAGAAACAACAAAATGAAATACTTCTTGCAATGGATCGCGTTGCATATTATATTTACATTTACTTACGATAAGAAGATTTAAGCAGTCATGGCTTGAAGAATTTTGGGACAACGGAAAACATAAGCGGGTTCCAAACCATCTCCAAAAGAGGTTAATTCGAAAATTAGATATGTTAAATAGTGCTCAAAAATTACGCGACCTGAATTCACCTCCGTCCAATCATCTTCATCCTCTGCACGGTGACAGAAAAGGACAGTGGGCAATCTCTGTGAGTGGTGCTTGGAGATTGTGCTTTAAATTCGAAGATGGGGACGTGTTTGACATTGAGTTGGTTCAGTATCATTAACAAAATGAAAAGAGGTAAGAACAGATGTTACCAGAAAACAGAAGACCCACCCCGGTGAGATATTACGATTTGAATTTCTTGAACCGTTTAAGTTAACACAGCAACAGCTTGCAGGCGCAATTGGCATCACACGGGTCCGAATTAATGAAATCATTCTCGGTAAGCGGTCTATCACTCCCGATACTGCTTTCCGATTGGCTAAGTTTTTTGATACAACTCCTGAGTTTTGGCTGAGACTGA
>JAABYK010000108.1 GCA_011775825.1 Candidatus Zhuqueibacterota bacterium
AGTTGCAGCCCGACCTCGGCGCCTTGCTCTAAAAGTCGTCCTCGGTTTCTATCTGTGGCAGGTATACTTTCAGGGGCGGTACGGGAGGGCCCGGCTTCGCCGCAACCGAGAAAGATCAGCAAAACCAATATTAACGAAAAATAGTTAATGGTTTTTTTCGTCAGTCGTGTTGAGGAGGGACAAAATTTCATTGACTTTTCCTATATCTTCGCGTACACCTACAATGGCTTTTTTTTGAATGATACCGGAGTCCACGAGCACCAATGCGGGTTTGATATCCACGTT
This sequence comes from Candidatus Zhuqueibacterota bacterium, assembly GCA_011775825.1. Classification (GTDB taxonomy): domain Bacteria; phylum Zhuqueibacterota; class Zhuqueibacteria; order Oceanimicrobiales; family Oceanimicrobiaceae; genus JAABYK01. Next base: position 286 of record JAABYK010000108.1, read on the forward strand.
TAGCGTCTTTTTAACGACTCCGAGACTGTCATAAAGCAAGGGAAAATTGAGATTGTAAACCCTTTGAAATTTCCGGGCTGCCTGACGGTAAGGGGTATTTATGATGCCGATGACCCTGATATCTTTGTTTACAGCTTCAGATTTGTTCAGGAAATTCAAAACAGAAAGACAGACGCCACAATCTGTAGGAGAGAAGACGGCAATTAAATTCTTCCCCTGCTTCATATTTAAGCTGCCGATATCATTTTTCAAGAAAGGCAATTCCACATAAGGAAATTCAGTGGCCGAGAGTTGCTGAGAATCGGAATTGTCATCAGTTGAAATCTGGGCAAAATTATTGACGGCGAACACAGCAGCATATGACAAGATAATGATTTTGAATTGCCTTTTGTAAAAAGACTGAACTCATCCCAGCCTTCATTAAATAAAGCAGATGTAAGCACACAATCAACAATAATGAAGCCTCTATGGTTTTTGGCCAACCAAAAGTCGATTCCGAAAAAGGCAAGCATTGGCAGGCAATTTCAAGACCCTTCAATTGAGCCACCAATGATGCTGCGAAATATACGAAAGACAATACAAACAAACCCACTATTCCAAATCGACCGTTGCTTGGTATAAACAACAATACGGCGACCAATATCTCGAGGCCAGAAAAAATCCAGTTTATATGGACCGCGTATGGTAAGGAGAATGCCTCGTAGAACAAAATCACAGGACTTTTGGGACCAAGGTATAACTTCCACATTCCTGAGAGGAACAGAATTAATCCAAGAAACAATTGAGTTAATTTTACGGACCAATTATTTTTTCTTCACATTCTTATGACTTCAAAATGACTCACAAATCACGACAAAAGAAAGTTTGGCATATACTTCATGTGAAAACGGAAGTATATGCCAAAAATATCACATTAGCAGCAGTATACACAGGGTGCACAGTTAGTTGGAACGGAACCGCAATAATACTCAATTCCGTTATGAAGCAAAGTTGTCCACTTTTCGTCATCACACGTATGCGCTCGTTCAACAGACGCCAGATATCCTGCAACAAACAGCAATGCGACAAAAAGCATCTTTTTAAACATAACAACTTCCTTAATTTATGGTGGGTGAAAACTAACGGAGGAAGAAAATCACAGGTGAGTTTTGATTTGCGGAAAAGTAACAAAAAAAAATAATTGTCAAGTCAAAATTTGCATTTTTTGCAGAATTCTATTATTTTTCTGCGAAAATTTAAATAAATAAGCTTTTTGCCTATGAACCGTATCGGACTCGCCATCCAACGCCCCACCGCTGTGGCCGTGTTCGCACTGGCGGTGTGTTCACCGGGTTTGCGGCGTTTCCCCGGCTGCGTTGAACCTCACCCCGGACGTCAGCCCCCCGATTGACGGCAATCACCTACTCACCCGACATCTTGCCGAGTTTGGGATCTTCAGTCCGAGAATAGTGACCAAAGCTCTGAATGAACAACTAATGCCGCGACGCGCCTCAGGAATTGAATTGACTTTTTGGGGGAGATGTAATAACTTAATTAACCTGAATAATTCATGAATTGAAGAATCCTTGCAGAATATCGCTCAGTAAGTGCATTAATGCAGAAGGTGTTATGGAGTGTTGGATCAATGGATTTTTGGAACTACCTATTGGTGTTCCAGTACTCTAACAATTACCCCAAGTGCCTAAATGCTTAAATGTCAGTTTATTACACATCTTGGTATCTCAGATTCATGAATATTCCAAGTTGATACAATAACAATGTAAGCGATTAGCAACCCTGAGTCAACATTCCCAACAGCACCTCAAGAAATGGTGGCACAAGTACGAGGTAATGGACAATCTCGAGGTTGATTGGCCATCGTCACGCGAGGCTTTCTTTGACCTGGTTAACTCGGTGTACCGTCACTGGCTGACGTCAGGAAAAACCGCAATCCACATGGAAGAGGACTTGCAGCATCACATAGCCATGCAACAGATCTTTAAGAAATGGCAGGACGTTCATGGCCAGAGACGCGAACAACGGCTGACATCGATTTAACCATCCTCACAGAAATGGACCCACTCGAAGCCGTGTTGAAGTTTACTTCGCAAGACATGAATGGGATTCTTGGACCATTGACACAGTGGCCAGGTCTGAACTTCGTTTGGTTGTCAAGTACATAAGCACATGAACCTCATTTCCCTCGCCATCCGCCGCCCCACCGCCGTGGCCATGTGCACATTGGCGGTGGTGTGCACCCGGCTTGCGGCGTTTACGCGCCTGCCGTTGGACTTGACGCCCGACGTGAGCTTCCCCAAGCTCTCGGTCGTCACCTATTGGCCGGACACCTCGCCGGAAACCGTCGAAGCGTTCGTCACCTCGCCCATTGAAGCTGCCGCCAACACTATCACCAACGCCAGGAAAGTCGATTCAATCTCGGAAGAGGGCAAGTCCACCGTCAACATCGAGTTCAGCCGCGGCACAGATATGGACTTCGCAGCGCTGGAGCTGAGCGAGAAGCTTTCGGTTATCCGGGACGATTTGCCGTACGGGGTACAGCCGCCGCAGATTCAAAAATATGTGCCGGAGGAGTTCCAGACCGGACGCTTTCTTTCTTACAATCTCACCGGCCCCTACACCCTGCAGGAAATCCGGCGCTTTGCGCTGGAAAAACTGCGCGGGCCGCTGCTCGCTGTGGAGGGCGTAGCCGACGTGCAGGTGTTTGGGGGACAAGATCCAGAGCTGCAGCTCGAACTCGATCCCAATAAACTACGGGCATTCGACCTGTCCGAAGCGCAGGTAGCAGCGGCTTTGCAAGACCTGAACCTCCGGGTTGCCAGCGGCAAGATTTTTCGAGGTCGACAACGATTCGATCTGATTGTGGACGAGGCTCTGACGGATCCGGAGCAGATCGAGGAAGTGATCGTCGCGGCTAACAACGGCAGCGCCATTCGGGTGCGCGACCTGGCCACGGTTTCTTTGGGGTATGCCGAACCGCGCAGCTACACGCGTATCAACGGTAACCCGGCGGTAGTGGTCAACATCGAAAAGGAGGCCGGCAGCAACACCATCAAGGTGGCGGACCGCATTTTTGTGCGACTCAGTGATTTGCAAACGGCCTTTCCGCCCAAGCTGCAGCTCATCAAACAGCGCGATCAGAGCACGCGTATTCGCGACGAGCTCTCCAACTTGTCGTCACGAGCGGTGTTTTGTATCGCGGTGATCTTTCTGGTGCTTCTGGCTGCTTTGAGAAATTGGAGCAGTCCGGTCATCATTCTCTCGACCATCTTGTTCTCCGTCCTGCTCACCATCAATTTGTTTTATTTCGCCGGTATCGGACTCAATCTGATCACCTTAGCGGGATTGGCGTTGGGCTCTGGTATGCTGGTAGACAACTCCATCGTCGTGCTGGACAACATCCAGCGTTGTCGCGAACGAGGTCTCGAAACAGTCGAAGCAACCCAACAAGGCGCCCGCGAAATGGCGCTGCCGGTGCTGGCCGCCACCCTGACCACCGTGGCCGCGTTCATTCCGTTTCTTTATTTGACCGGCGAGCTCCGGATTTATTATCTGCCATTTGCGTTAGCCGTGGGGCTCTCTTTGTTGTCCTCGTTGATGGGAGCGTTTACGTTTACACCGAGTCTCGCCCTTAAGTTTATGCCCAGAGGAACTATGAAGATAGAGGATAGAGAATTGAAGATAGAAAAAGACCTCAATCCGTCATCTTCTATCTTCCCTCAATCTTCAAAGACCGGTTTTTATCCTCGGTTGCTGGCTTTTGCACTTCGTCACAAGCTATTTGTCATCAGTTTAATCTTACTCATCTTTGCTGGCAGTTACCATCTGTTCGACAAATACGTCACCAAAGGCCGCATTTGGAGTTGGGGCGAGGATACTTATCTGGTGGTCAGCGTCAACATGCCAACCGGCGCGGAAATCAAACGCACCGATGCCATCGCCAAACATTTTGAAACTCATCTTGTAGGAAATAAAAATATCGAGAAGATTTTCACAAACGTTAGTGCCGAAAATGCACGCATTCACATCACGTTCCCGCGGAAGGTGCAGCTCACGGCGGCCCCCTTGATTTTAAAAGAACAGCTTACGAACCTAGCGGTGCAAATCGCCGGGCCGCATGTCGGCGTCTTCGGTTTTGGGCCGGGATTTTACAGCGGCGGTGGCTCGGCGCCGCAATTTCGCGTGCAGGTGCTGGGCTACAATTACAACGAAGTGAAGCGTATCGCCGACGATGTGGGCCGGAAATTGGCGCGCAATCCGCGTGTGCGCGACGTGAACACAAATACTTCCCGATGGGGCCGTCGCGAAGATTTATTCGAAACCGTGCTGCGTGTGGACCGGCAAAAGCTGCAACGCTTCCAACTGACCGCCGCACAGGTCTTGAACGCTTTGCAAAGCTACCTGCGCGAAAGTCTGAGCTGGCAGCGCATCAAATTCGCCGGCAAGGAGATCGATTACCGCATCAAGATGCGCGGCCATCACGAATTCGACATGGAAGAATTGGGAGAACTGCTGCTGGAGACACCGCAAAAGGAAACGGTGCGTCTGAGCGAGGTAGCCCACATCGGCGAACGCAAGGTGCTCCCGCGCATCGTGCGCGAAAACCAGCAGTACCAGCGTTGGATCGCGTTCGAATACCGCGGTCCGTGGAAATTCGGCGACCGCCTGGTGGAGAGCGTCATCGAGAACACCAAGCTGCCACACGGATACAAGTTGCAGCGCGGTTCGTTCTTTTTCCTGCAAGAAGAAGAGAAGCGCCAAATCTACTGGGTCATCGCCTTTGCGCTGCTGCTGGTCTACATGGTCACGGCCGGGCTGTTCGAGTCGCTGCTCCAGCCGTTTATCGTGATTCTAACCGTACCCCTGGCGCTCATCGGGGTCTTCTGGATGTTCTATCTCACCGATACCAATTTCGACCGTTCGGCTTATATCGGAGTCGTCTTATTGGCGGGTATCGTCGTAAACAACAGCATTATTCTGGTGCACCACATAAATTCACTGAGGCATAAAGGCCTCGCGCTTTTGGATGCGATCATTCAGGGAGCGTACGACCGGCTGAGACCCATCCTCATGACCACTGCTACGACCGTCTTCGGCCTTCTGCCGCTGGTGCTGTTCACCAAAACCGAGGAGAGCATTTGGTATGCGCTGTCGCTGGCCACAATTGGTGGCTTGCTGAGCTCGACGTTATTGGTTTTAGTGGTAATTCCTGTGGGATACGTTTGGTTAGCGAGGGTAAGCGTACATTCTCAGAAACCGTAAGAGTAATACAAGGCGATGCCTCTTTCTCGTGCTAGCTTTCCAGCTCTGGAGTTGTGGTCATGTGCGTCACCAGCAGCATAAAGACTACTGTTCATTTGGAATTCGATGTCCCGACTGACACCCATGCATCGACGTGTATCACTACGCTAAGATCGCCGATCAGTATCCGCAATTTGTGAACGGAGAGATTCAAAGCCGCTGTCTGGAACGGCCTTAAGGGAAAAGTTCTGGGCAGCGGTTTTTTTATTTCTTGCGCAAAGCCCAATATTGGATGTTCTATGTCGATCTGAATGAGCAAAGCCACAGTGACTTATTGGAAACTACCCTACTGATTACTGACTTACAGATGACTGCCCTACTGTTCACTGACTTACTGAAAAACTGACTTATCTCTTGAGTCTCGTCCGCATTTTTTGTAATTTGGAAACACAGTCAAGTACGCCAAAATTCTAACGATCATGAGTCGATTCATAGAACTGGAAAAGAACTACGAATTTGATCTCTATCCAAAAAGAGACGTGGTTTTGGTGCGAGGCGAAAACGCCATGGTTTGGGACGATCAAGGGAACCGGTATCTCGATTGTGTCTGCGGACACGGCGTTTCCAATCTCGGGCACGCGAATCAATCCGTAATCCAAGCCATCCAAACGCAGGCGCAAAAGCTGATAACGTGCTCCAATTTGTTCTACAATGATCAAAGGGCGTTGTTGGTCGAAAAGCTCATTCAAATCACACCCGGCCAACTCGAACGAGCCTTCCTATGCAATTCAGGTACGGAAAGCATGGAGGCGGCCATCAAGTTTGCCCGTTTCACCACCAACAAAACCGACTTTATCTGCGCTCAGGGCAGCTTTCATGGGCGAACGTTGGGCGCCTTAAGCGCCACGTACAAATCCGAATACAGGGCGGACTTTGAGCCGCTGGTCCCCGGATTCAGCTTTGTGCCTTTCAATGACGTGGCGCAGTTGAAGGACAGAATCACCCCAAATACGGCCGGTGTCATCCTAGAGGTGGTTCAGGGGGAGGGTGGCATCCATGTCGGGGAAAAAAAGTACTTCCGCCNNAAACCGGATTCTGCCGAACGGGAAAAATGTTTGCGTGCGATCACTTTGACTTTCAACCGGACATTCTGTGTTTGGCAAAAGCCATTGCGGGTGGGTTGCCCATGGGTGCGGTCATCTGTTCGGATAAACTCAACATCCCGGTTGGTAAACACGGCACAACGTTCGGTGGCAATCCTCTGTCTTGCGCCGCCGCAATCGCGGCTATCGACTTCATGATAAAGAACAAGCTGGACATACAAGCCGAAGAAAAAGGGGCGTACTTCATGGAATCCCTCCAATCGGAGAACCTATCAAAGGTCCGTGAAATCAGAGGACTGGGTCTATTGATCGGAATCGAGTTAAACGAGAACGTCCGACCGGTAATTCAACGATTGCATGAAAAAGGCATTTTGGTTTTTCCGGCGGGCGTACACGTCATCCGGGTGTTCCCGCCACTAACCATAGAATACCGGCAATTGGATTTTGTGATTGCAAAGTTGAAGGATGTTTTGAGTTAATTTGGTGAACGGGCTACCACGGTTAACAGATGGCGGATTCGTACAAAGCTCGCCGCAGCCTCGCGAGGATCCAGATTCAGATATTTGTCAACTCCATAAAAACAGTGGAATAGGCTGGGCTCAAAGACGCACGTCTCAAAACCCTTTCATAGAGAGTTTCTATGCAGGCCAAGGGCCTTTTGGTAAATTTGATGCCCTCATCCACATCAAGTGCCAGCCTGTAGGTTAGCCCCTTTCGCACAAAATCAAAAGTCACCGGCGCACCAAATTTGTAATAGGCCCAAGTCTCGAACGGGTCGGCGCCGCCCGGCATAGTATCGACGACTTCCTCATCCAGGGGGCCGTACTGAATGTAAATACGGCCGCGGGCATCATAACCGGGCGAGCTCAAAGAAGGAAACTTCTTTCTCGCGTAATTCAGACGGCCGTAATGTTCAATCAGCCGTTCGTTGGCCTCGGTGGCGGGCATGACATCCCGAATGTACCAAAACTTCATAAAAGTCGATTTTTTCGGGCAGGGATCGCAAGGTCTGGTAGCGCGTGCGTTCTTTGTTGGTAACAATATCGGTGACATCCGCAACAGGCGTCTTAACCTATTTTGATTTTTTTTCTGATGGAATTTTGAGACTTGAAAGGGCTGGTAAAACAGCAGATGGTCGTAGCAGGATTAGAAAGTCTTGTTAAATAGCTCCTCCAAATACAAACACCGGAGGAAATTTAAAGGGCTTTGGGCGAGTGAATAAGCGGTGAAGAAATGGAGGATTAGGATGGCTCGGGCACAGGTTTTCATCTAATCGAACTGGTTCTTTTTAATTGCTCACAACATCTTTCATAAGTGATATTGAATCTTCGGAAGATAGACCGAAGGGCAGCTTTGTCCGTTTTCAAAATCGCCAACCGAATGTGTTCTGGTTCAATGGCTTTAGTTCTAAAATCTTTTGCAATTCGCGTTGCGGCTTTCATCGCCTGCTCGGCCTGCCTTGAAAATGGGAGGTTCGTGATTTCATGCCTTTGCGGAAGTTTGTTTGTCTCCGTTTCCGTCTGCTGCTGCAAACTCTTTACATCGGACTCAAGGTTCTGCAAGATTTCGATGGTCGGGCTGTGTTCTGATTTAAGCAAGGATAGGAGGATATGTTCCAATCTAATGGTGTCATGTTCGCGATTCGATGCCTCCTGCCGCGCATCCAAAATCACTTGGCTCGCTTTCTTGGAAAAATCTATCCGTCCGAAAAGGGCTTTGCTGATGGAGGACAAAGCTCTTAACAACGGAGATAGAAGGTTGGCTTTGGTCAGTTTGAGACTTGCGGTAAATTCTTTTTGCATTGAAAACCGTTCTTTCATAGAAACTCTCTTGATCATCCGTTCTGAGGACCGCAAATAAAATAAACAAAAATTACAAACGTGACAGTTAGTGCTCAACCGAAAACTACCCCATCTGTTCCGTCTGGCGTATTGGTCTCGAAGTAAACCAGTAGCTGAAAACGTAGTTCGAGGACGCCGTGTTTTCCGGTTAAGTTTCGGTCAAACGACTGACTGGAGGATTCGTTATTCCTTTTAGTTTTAATGACTTACCCAAGTTGTTACGTTGTTACTAAAATCGAAGTTGAGCTTGTGGTAATCATATAGCCTCTCCAAACGAATATTTGCCGTCTTTTTCCAAGTAAAGTTATAGCTTGATTTCCACGCAACAGCAAATATTGAGAATAGTACTATAGTTAATAGTGCCCGTCTGTATATAGTCTTATCTAAAATATTCTTAAAATTAAGCGGTGACATCATTTTTCTATGCTAACGTATCGAAGGTCTTGATCGGCGGTTGTCTTGCAAGACCACATTTCTTTTTTCACTCTCCACTTTATGTTCTAATTTATAGGCACAGATGAAGCGCAGGCAAAACAGGAACATTAGCCAAAGTTTCATGGCCGTATTCCGATATAGTTTATTTTGTCGTCGGATTTTTTGATGCGATTCAATGAGGAAGGTGTTAAACTTAGAACTGTAGCCAATTGCGACTGCTTATATTTAAAATATTTCAGCTAACAGGCGAGCAAAAAACCATGTGAATTTTCGATGTGCAAATTCGATGTTCAAATTTTGACTTTAAGTAACCGGCGCTATCTCGCCCTTGTGTGCTGGTGACGCTTGCGGTATTCGGTGGGCCACTGGCTGGTGCGTCGATAAAACCAATGGCTGAAGTTGGATTCATCGGAAAAGCCAAAATCGTAAGCGATTTCAAAGACACGCAAGTCGGTTTCGCGTAAAAGCCGCTCTACTTCCTGCTGGCGGAGTTTCTGGATATATTCTGAGGGCGTCATGCCTTCCGCTTTGCGAAAACGCCTGCGGAAAGTGTGAGACGGTAGGCCAATTTTTTCACAAAGCTGCTCGATAGGAGGCGGGCGCTTGCAGGTTTGCTGCATCAAGCGTTTGGCTCGGACAATTGGATCATCCATAACGATTCCAATTGATAATAGCTAAAGAAATCAAGCAAGTAGGATTCGCGTACTTTTTACAACCCAATAAAATAGACAACTAAAATCACACAATCCTCTCAAAAAATCGCGAATTTGGAGGCATCGATGGGTTTTTTTGCGACAACCTGAGGCTGACGGAGAGGGTGTTGTTCACGAAAACGGGTGGGAGGGTTTACTATGCGTTTCCCATGGCCACGATTGGTTTTGGGTTCGAAAGTCGTTTGTGTTAGCGTTGATTGCTGGGCTTATGTAGTGTGCGGCGGAGAGCGCGGATGAAGTAATGATTACGGTGGCATTAACCCATCGAGTGCGCAACAACTGAAAAGCGCTATTTTGTGCGACTTGCAGATCAACCTGACCGACATTTTCCGAGATCTTGAAGAATAGATTATTTTTAACCAGCGATAAAATCTTGAAGCCCCACAACTGCCATGCTATGGTTGGACGGCGCTAAAGTATCACCCTGCTGGCTTGGTAAGTCTCCTGCGTTGCATGTGCATCAGAACCCTCAACACGATTGTCAACTAATGATATTTTGAGTTTGCTGTTTTTCTAACTGAATCTCATACTCGGAATCCCGTATGACCAATTCCTTCCGGTTGCCAGGATACACAAACACCACTTTTTCTACCCTCACCTCATTCTGCGCTTCCGGAATATAAATGCGGTCGATATGCACGACGTTTTTGGGATTCTGGAACGCTTCCGGACCAACAGCGCCCCCAAAGTGATCGCTGCGTCCGAATGCGATGTGCAAACCCAACTTCTCATCAAGTAAGAGCTCTCCGATAGGTTTGATCCCAAACGGCTGTAAGACCCCGAAACCGATTTCAGCAATGTTTCCGTAAGCGGGTTCGTCCAGCAGTTTCTGTCGCTCACTTTCGGATTTTTTGCCTTTTGATGACACTTCAAACGCGCGATTGTCTTTGATCTCGTAAACAACGATTTCCTCTCCGAATTGAACTGGTAAGCTGCCTTCGGTTTTGCTGGGTTCGCTTTTCTCGCCTTCGTAAGGCACGATAAACGCTTCGCCGCTCGGCAGATTGCCGGCGACTCCGCGTTCTCGCAGAAGCCCGCTGCTCGCATGAGCTGTACGATATCTCACGTCAACAAACAGATGGTACTCTGTTTCAGTAGTCGCAAACCTCATTTCAATTGCGAGGGCTTCGTCCAATCGTGTCTTGATGGCCATGACGCGTTCGTGCACAAGTTCGTAGTCCACACTCAAGGCCGGAATCATTTTGCGACTGAACCCTGGCATGGTGGCCGCGCGAAAATCGTATCGCTTCGCCAGAATTCTTAGTGGAGCGGTTGCAGAAAACTCGGTTGGCGCTAAAACGATGTCGGAGGCAGAGAATATCTCTTGCTGGGTCTTGACATCTCCTTGTGATTCCAGGAGTTCAAAATGAGCGGTTTGTGGCGAACCACTCCATTCGTAAAATTTTTTTGGCAAATCGGCGTTGTTGCTACCGGTATTTTCAAAATACACGATGTTGATCTTCGGGAGACCAAGGTCGCCTTCTACCTTTTCGAGCAAACTTTTCCATTGGCTGGCCAGAGATCGTCGGTCTTTCCACCTTGGCGCATCCGGTATCGATTCATTGGGAACATCCACCAAAATAGTCAACACCCGGTCATCGGCGCTGGGTGCAAACACTTTCTGTATGAGTTCGCTGATTTCCCGTTCGGTTAGGTTTCGAATCATATCTTCTTCATTATTATTAAGAATAAAACGGGCAACACAAACAATTGCGCCTCGGTGTTGCCCGTTTTTAAATGGAGTTAAGTACAATCACGCTTTCTTAAAGGCTCTCAGAACTGCCACCAAAATCACCGCGCCCACGAACGCCACGATAATTTCCGCAAGGATCACCGGCAAAAAATCCACTCGGACGTTGAGCTGCCCGAACAGCCAGCCGCCTATCACGGCCCCGACCAAACCGATAACAATGTCCCCGATTATGCCGAAACCCTTGCCTCGCATCACTTTGCCCGTCAGCCAACCTGCAATCAAGCCAACAATGAGCCACCATAAAATGTGCATATCCTCTCCTCCTTTTTGTCTTGGGATAAGTAATTGATTATGGATTTTTAGGTTGATATTTGGCCGCGTCAAGAATAGACCAAAGATGGATTAACCAACCCAAAAGAAACACCCAAAGCGCTCCTGCTAATACAAAGTGGACAATCGCAATCAATAGCCTTCCTTGAAGCAATTGGCCTAGCCCAGGAATCAACAGACTTGCCAATGCTGCTAACACGTTGCCACCAGAACCTTGACCTGCCATATTTTCCTTCCTATGTATTGGCTGACCGAAAACGGACTGAAACGGTCATTCCCGAGTGATTTAATCGGGAATCTCCGTGCCTAAAACCAGGAGATTCCGGCTCAACACCGTGCCGGAATGACGGGCACAGGCGAGTTTTCGGTCAGCCAATATGTACTCTTAAAACAAACGAGACGTTTATTTTACCACCTATTCTCTTGCCTCAGGCGTTACGGTTAGGGTGACCTCTTCGCCGTCTCGAAGAACGACAAGTTTCACGGGTTCGCCTATTTTGACCGCGTCAAGCGCGTAGGTGTAATCGTAAATGTTGGTAATTTTTTGTCCGGCAAATCTGATGATGACGTCGCCACCCTCGAGGCCGCCTTTGTCGGCGGGACCACCGGCACTCACACCGGACAACTTCACACCTTCTTCGGCATCTCCGGTATAATCAGGGATCGTACCCAAATAAGCACGCAGTCCCTCGCGACTTCCGGTCTCCTGTTTCTTGCGCTCGACTTTGACATATTCAGGACGCTCATCGCGATTGGCCAAATCCTTGATAATCCCCTGTGAAAATTCAGCAATACGTTCCAACCCCTGATAATCAAGCGTTTCGGGATCGTCTGTGGGGCGATTGTAATCATCATGGCTCCCTGTGAAAAAACTCAGCACCGGGATCTGCTTTGGATAGAAGGCAGAGACATCCGTCGGCTGATACGGATCTTTCTGCAGGACAAGATTGAAGCCTGCAGCTACATTTCGTTTCTCAATCAGTTTCGGCCACACACTTGAAGAACCCAATCCCTGTAAAATGAGTTTGTTGTCTTTGAGTCTGCCGACCATGTCAAAATTCACATAAGCGACAATGTTTTCCAAGGGGACCGGCGAATTCTCCACAAAATAAGTTGAGCCAATGAGGCCGAGTTCCTCACCGGACCAGCAGGCAAAAATAATACCTCGCTTAAACTCGTCAGGATTGGCTTTTTGAGCCTCGGCTAAGGAAGCCGCGAGTTCCAACAAAGTAGATGTACCTGATGCATTATCGTCGGCACCATTGTGAATTTGTCCTTCTTCTCCCTTGTGAGCGAGGGAGCCAATTTCACCGTATCCAATGTGATCATAATGGGCGCCAACCACCACATACTCATTTGTTGCGCCGGGTGCACTTGCCGGCAGCAGCCCGACAACGTTGCGGTCTGGCTTTTTTATCCGTTTCACGCCGGCGGACATGTTTACCCAAACGTTTGACAAAGGAAACGTTCCTTCGAAGTGAGGGTTCTCCAGATCTAACTGTGTTTGGACTTCTTCCAGGTCTTTGTCCACAGCGGCAAACATCTTGTTAGCCAGTTTGCCACTGATTGACATGGCGACGATCCCCGAGTTGGCAAGACTTCTATCAAATGACAGCGGCACCAACTCACCCGCTTTGGGCGAGTTCGGACCGGCCACCACCATGATTCCCTTTGCCCCGTTTTCCCGAGCGATCATCGCTTTGTAACGCAACCCGGCGTAGTGATTGAGTTGTTGACGACGTTCCACATCAACTTCTTCAGGCACGTAGCGCAAGACCAGCACAATCTTGTCTTCCACATCCAGTCCAGCATAGGAATCGTAACCTTCTCCGAGCTTTCCGGGCACGGACAGTCCGTAACCAGCGAACACCACCTCGCCCTCGACTGTTTCGTTGGCAGTAAATCCTAACGGTCGAAAATCTTCATCAACTTGAAATTCGATTGGTTTTTCGTGGCTTAATGTGAGCTGCAGGTGATTTTGTTCAGGCAACAGTTTCAATCCCGAGGTAAATTGAAATTCCTGAAAATAGGTCTCATCATGGCCCATGGGCTGAAGTCCGGCTTCGGTAAATTGGTCGGCAATGTAATCGGCTGCCAATTGGATGCCTTCTGTGCCGGTCATTCTCCCCTCAAGTTCATCGGAGGCCAAATACCCGACCATCGTCTTGATATCTTCGCGTGATATTTCCGGCGACAACGCTGCTTTGTCAGGCGACTTTTCGTCTGCGCCGTTTTGCCCATCTGTAGAACCACTGTCATATGGCATTTTCTTTGTCGATGGTTTCTCGCCGCGCATCGGTGCAGAATTGATGGCAGCCAGGGCCGCCCCGTGATCCCAATTGCCGATAAACAATTGGGAGCGATTGTCGGACGTCCGATTTGATGTCCAGCAAAGTTGTTTTCCGTCAGGAGAAAATACAGGCAAGCCATCGAAGCCATCGGTGAAAGTCACACGCACCGGCTTGTGCTTTCCGAGTGCGTCCACCATGAACAGTTCGAAGTTTGAAAACCCAAGCTTATTCGACGCGAAAATTACATATTTGCCGGAAAGGTGAAAATAGGGCGCCCAGGACATGGCGTCAAATTCTGTGAGCCTGCGGATGTCGGAGCCATCGAGACGCATGGTGTAGACATCGGCCTGCATGCCATTTTCCTCGAAATGTCGCCAAACAATTCTCCCGCCATCCGGCGTAAAAAACGGACCGCCATCGTACCCCGGCCAGTCGGTCAAGCGTGTCTGGTTCGAGCCGTCGGCATTCATGATGTAAATTTCACCAAAATAGGCCGGATTGACTTCGAAGCGCTTTTTGTCTTCCTCGGAAAGCTTTTCGATGGGATAAGCATCTCGTAAAGAACAGAACACGATTTTGCTGCCATCCGGAGAGTACGAGCCCTCCGCATCGTAGCCGGGAGTGTCGGACAGCCGCCTCAGATTCGTGCCATCGCGCTTTGCGACGAAGATGTCCATTTGTTCATCGTAATCCCAGGAATAGCGGTGTTCTTTCCCGGAGGCACGAAATTCGAGCTCTTTTTGCTGTTTGGTTTCAGCCTGCGGGTCAAGATGCGTGGAGGCGAAGAGAACTTCATTTGTCCCAGGACGGAAGAACGCGCAAGTCGTCTTGCCAATGCCCGGTGAAATGCGATGACTGTCGCCGGTTTCCAAATCCAAAATATAAATTTGGAAAAACGGATTTCCGGGCTCTCTTTCACTCTGGAACACGAGAGCCTTGCCATCCGGCGAAAAATAGCCTTCACCCGACCTCCTCCCGTCATAAAGCAATTGGCGAACATTCGATAAGAATTGACTTTCGCCAGGCTCGGAATCGTCTCCACGTGCAAACGACGCTGAGAACAAGCATATTAGCGCTAAGCCTGAAAATAGTTTTATCAATTTCGAAAAATGCATTCTCACATCTCCTTAGAATTTTTACCTGTTGATTTAGTTCTAAACATCCCGATTCAAAACCCTGAAAAAAGTGATGGAGGTCAAAAAAAAATTCTATCTCCAAAACACTTTTTGTGATAAAAAGTTATCTCAAAATCAGAGACAACCGGGACTAAAATTGTGTTTTTTTTCAGCAAATTTTTTTGCCTCGGATTTACATTGACGAAACACTGATTTATTGAACCCCTTTTGCGCTTCAATTAAGTGACTCATTCAAAAGCTAAGAAAGGCACTTATTCCCGCATGCGCTAGGCGGGAATGTCCTGCCTAAGGAGATTCCGGCTCAAAAGATTCCCGGAATGACTTGTTTCTGTCGTTTTTTCGTTCAGACTTCTTACGTTCAATTCGCGTTGCAAGCGTCTCCCCACTCCAATCACATTTATCCGTATTACAAGCCGACAACATTGTGTTGTTTTAGCAAAGTTTTTTAGCCACTGATTGACACTGATGGAACACGGATTTGGATTTTCAATTTTTTGAAAACAATTATCTTGCAACTGCTCGAAGGTGTTCTGCAAGTTGCTTTCATAACAATCCAATCAAAAATCCGTGTGCATCCGTGGCTCAAACTCCAAGGCCTTTGGTTGCGGCTATGGCCGCGCTGTGCACATCAGTGCGAATAAGTGGTGTAATTTAAATCTATTTTGGTTGCGGCTCCCGCTGAGCTGTGAAAAACTGTGTCCATGCCAAACGATTCCAGCTTGTCCATATCAGGCAAATATGAGTATTATTTTCCTGTTTTTCAATATAAAATTACTCTCGAGGCAAGCGGATGGTAAAAACCGTACCTTCGTTGATCCTGCTGTTCACGGATATGGTGCCACCATGATCTTCGACAATTTGTTGGACAATGGCCAGGCCCAATCCCGTCCCGTCGTCCTTTGTTGAGTAGTAAAAATCGAAGATCTTGCTGAGGTCTTCTTTTGGGATGCCAACCCCTGTGTCTTTGAA
The DNA here is from genome assembly GCA_011775825.1 of Candidatus Zhuqueibacterota bacterium. GTDB lineage: Bacteria > Zhuqueibacterota > Zhuqueibacteria > Oceanimicrobiales > Oceanimicrobiaceae > JAABYK01. The sequence continues at coordinate 16,035 of JAABYK010000108.1, forward strand.
TGAAATGAGGACAGACTTCCCTTTCTGCTTTTGCTCGGATTTACTTCTCCCATTGGATTTTTTAAGTCCGACGATGAGCTTGCCGCCCCCGGGCATGGCCTGGATTGAATTTATGATCAGATTTGCAAAGACTTGTTTTAATTTCGCTTCATCCACATTCGCAATAACCGAGCTTCTAACATAGTCACGTTCGATGCGAACGCCCTTCTTCAGGGATTCCGCCGCGTGCATCATTAAGACTTCATCGAGGAGATCATTTAGTGCAATCTTGTTTTTTTGTGGACTTTGTGGCCGCGCGATGAGCAGAAAATCCTTAACCAACTGGTCCACCCGTTTAATCTCCGTGGAAAGGACATCATAAAACTTCTCAACTCGCGTACGATTCACTACCTCTTTTGACAGTTCCCGTTTGAGTATCTGCATGTTGATGACCATCGAATTGAGTGGATTTCTGATTTCATGAGACAGCACCGATGCCAATTTGCCCAATGTTTGCAGTCGCTCCGTGCGTTTCATGGTGTTCTGAAACTCGATGAGCCGATCAGCCATTTCATTGAAATTTTCCGCCAGCGTGCCAATTTCATCGCTGCTAACTTTCTCGATGCGATAATCAAGCTCACCCTTTGAGAATTGTTCCATGCCCCACACAAGATGATCCACGGGTCTAACCATCCATCTTGTGTAAAGGTAGGCCAGCAGCGAGGCCAGCAGGATGGTTCCCATCATGAATTGGATAATGCGCGTACGCATGCTTTCGGCGTGGGCAAAGGCCTCGGACGTGGGCTGCTGAATCATAAATCCCCAACCGTAGTTTCCGATAGGAGCATAGGCCGCAACCATTTCTACATTTTCATCTGTCCTGTAAATGGTATCGCCATCCCTTCCGAGCCTGATCTGTTCTAAAATGGTGGGATTTTTAAATGTCTTTTTTGAGTAGACGTACTTACGATCCGAATGGGCAACGTAAACGCCCTCCTGATTGAAAACGAACGCTTGCCCTTTTTCGCCTACCACATTTTCCTGCACCAAATCCCACATCGCTTTTAGATCCACAGTCGCATACAAAATGCCTACGATTTCTCCGTGACGTTTAAGGGGCTCAGCGATGTCCATCATAGGCAATCGCTCATCCGTTACGTAGACATCGGACTGATAACTCAAACCCGCAAGAAGAGTTGAAGAAACGCCGTTGCTGCTAAAGCTTTCGAAACTCTCATGCTCAAAGGAGGTTGTGGCGACCACATTGTTTAACGTATCAAAGACGGTGATCTTGTCGAAAAGGTCGAATTCGCTGACAATTGTATTAATCGCCAAATCGACGGTATTCCGGTTCAATTCGTAAATAGCCTGACTCCTGGCCTGACTCCTGAGAATGTCCTTTGCAGTTTCCAGCTTCAGTTCGATTAGTTGCGTCGAACGTCTGGTAAACTCCAAATTTCTTTCCAAAATAGTCCGTTCAATGGAGTTCTTCGCGGAATCAACCAAGACTTTGCCCGTGAAGAAAAGCGGCAGGGAGGCAATCAGAATATGTGAAACAAGGAGCCGCGTGAGGAGTCGATGGCGTATCTTGATTTTGTTGCTGAGCTTTACCATGCTAATTCTCACCGCCGGTTTTTATGATCCATTCGTCAAATGGGCGAATGCGACCCCTATCGTCTCGGAAATTTCCAAATTTTTGTACATTGATTACGTAATGGGTCCACCATTTGAAATATAGAAACGTGACCGGCTGATCTCGGTTAACAACTCTTTGCATGCCCTTAATTAACGTAACTTTTCGATCGGGATCTTTCGCTTCGTGAAAGAATTTCAAGTAGTTTTGGAATGTGGAATTATGGTATCCCATATAGTTCTTCATTCCGGTATCAGAAAAAAATGCTTCCAAACTCTCAACATTTTCTTCGAAAGTACGGTCCATCAGCACGGCATCAAACTCATGAGACGCTAACTTATTGTTGAGCTTGATTTTTGTCAAAGGTTTCGGGTTAATTTCGATACCAATTTGAATCAGACTTATTTTGATTTGCCGAGAAATCTGTTCGTCGAGGCTCAACCCTTTCCGGTAATAAAAATCGAATTTAAACGGCACGCCGTTTTTCTCGATGATGCCATCGCCATTGACGTCTCGCCAGCCTTCCTGTGCAAGAAGGACGATGGCCTTTTTTGGATCATATTTATAAGAAATCATATCTGAATTGTACAGCGGCGAATCGCTGTCGAAAGGCCCATAGGCTAAATTTGCTTTGCCACCTAGGATGATCTTTTTGATAATGCGGTCATGGTTAATTGCATACGCGAGAGCCATTCGCACCTTGCTCGACTCAAAAATGGCATTTCGATGGTTATAGCAGATGAGTTTGACTTTGTTGGATGGCATCGTCACCGGCAAAGGCAAGAAATGATGGTTGGACTTTGCGACCTCAGCGGCGGATTCTTCGCTCTCCAATATGGCAAAATCCACTTCATCTAAAATCAGCGCGGAAATCAACGCTCGTTCCGTCTCGTAAAATTTGTAAGCAATTCGCTTCGGATTGTTTCCAAGAATGTCGGCAGCACGATTAAACTCCAACTCGACTCTGTTGGGAGTCTGATCCAGTATATGAAACGGCTTGTGGTTGCCGCTTCCATAAACCGGAAAGAGGCCCTCCGTCGTGGGAAGCTTCATCTCCCGGATATCTACTCGGCCTAAGAGTTCTCCGACAACCAGGGTCCGGCCATCCCGATGATTTGTCTCCTGCGCCGACAAATTGGCTGCAGAAATAGAAGCCAAACCACACGCAAGATAGATTCGAAAAACGCGAATCGCTTTTCTTAATCGATCAAGCATTTGGGAGACTATTTTGTCCAAAAATACCGATTAAAAATGACCAAAACAGTGTAAATCTCAAGCCGTCCGGTTAACATTAAAAAGCTTAACATCCATTTACCTATGAGTGGAATGTGGGCATAATTTTCTGTCGGTCCGATCGTGCCAACTCCGGGGCCGATGTTTCCCAATGTGGAAATCACCGTACTCACGGAGGTCACAAGATCCAAGCCTAACGTGCTCATGAATATCGACGCGATTGCAAATATCAAGATGTACAAAAGCACAAATCCGAGAATTTCCGTGATCGCTTCCGAAGGAACGGAGCGGTTACTCAAACGAATTGGAATCACTGCCTGCGGATGAAGAAGCTTCTTTAATTGCGTTAAACCATATCTAAAAAGGATGTAAATCCTCACCACCTTAATCGATCCGCCTGTGGAACCTGCACATCCGCCGATGAACATCAAACTAACCAATACCAATTGGGATGAAGTTGACCAGGTTTCATAGTTTGCAGAATGAAAGCCCGTCGTCGTCATCAAGGACGTCACCTGGAAAATCGACTTCTGAAACGAGTAGAAAATACCGCCATGTTTGAAAAAAAACAAATCAACAAAAATAAACCCGGTTACCACCCCGACGAGGCCTAAATAAAACCGCCACTCGCTGTTATCAAGATAATTCCTAAATTGTCCTTGAAAGGCGCGATAGTGCAACGCAAAATTCGTTCCGGCTACGATCATAAAAAACGTTATGACATATTCAATATACGCACTTTCGAAGTGGCCTATTCCCGCGCTTTTTGTTGAAAATCCACCGGTCGCAACGGTTCCGAAGGTGTGACACAAAGCATCGAATATGTTCATGCCGCCCAGTTTTAGAAGCCCCGCCTCAACCATGGTAATGATGACATAGACGCCCCAAAGCGACTTAGCCGTATCTTGTATCCTCGGTTGAAATTTGTCCACCGAGGGACCGGGAACCTCCGCTTTGAATAATTGCATTCCGCCAACACTCAACATGGGCAAAATGGCCAATGAAAGCAAAATAATGCCCATGCCGCCAAGCCAATGCGTCAGGCTACGCCAAAATAAGATTCCATGAGGAAGCGACTCCACATCGGTCAGGATCGTCGCGCCGGTGGTGGTGAAGCCAGACATGGTTTCAAAGAACGCATCGGTGAAAGAAATTTCAACGTCACTGAACAAATAAGGTAGCGTGCCAAAGAGCGTAAGTAAGAGCCAACCGAATGTGACAATCGCAAACCCTTCTCGAATTCGTAGCTCACCTTCCGAAGGAAGCAGTTTCCAAAGCAGTCCACCAAGCGTTACCGAAACCAGCAGCGAGAATAACAGGGCATGAAAATCACCATCCTGATAGTAAAGAGAAACTCCAATGGGCAATATCAGCGTGAGACTGCAAAAAACTAACAGAGCGCCCAGGACGCGTAAGACGGATCTGATATCCATTACTCAAACATATTTTCGACATTTGCAACCGCTTTCGGCAACGCAAACACAACCACCTTGTCCTTTGGTTCAATGAGCGAATCTCCAACCGGAACAAAAACATTGCCATTACGCATCACCGCACCAATGATTGCGCCCTTTGGAAACTTGAGATCTTTAAGCGGCTTTTTTACAATGCGCGAGCGTTCCTGAGCCACAAGCTCAATGGCTTCGGCGTCGATTCCCCGAAATGTCGCCACGGAGACCACTTCTCCGCGGTGAATAAACCGCGCGATCGCGTTGGCGGTGATAATTCTTTTGTCAACCGCAGCATCCAAACCAATGGAACTCATCAATGGAATGTAATTCGCCTGTTTTACCATGGTGATGGTCCGGCGGACTCCCAGGTGTTTTGCCAGCAAGGACGTGATCAAATTCGACTCTTCGTCATCGGTGACCGCTACAAAAGCATCCATATCAATTAGACCTTCTGAGGCGAGCAAATCGACATCGGTGCCGTCACCCTGAATAACCAGCGTCCGTTTGAGTTGATCGGCCACAAACTGCGACTTCCAACGATTGGATTCTATGAGACGAATATCAAGACTCTTATCTTGCTCCAACTCTTTCGCAACCAACCGACCAACTTTACCACCGCCCAGTATCATGATCTTTTCCATACGGACATCGGTTTTCCCGCAAATATCCAAAAGTTCCGGCACGGAATCTGTCTTCGAGACCACGAAAATCTGATCGCCTTTATGAAAGTAGTCTTCGCCACTCGGGATGATCGTGTTGTTGTTTCGGGAGATGGCCACGGTCCGAAACGTAAGATCCGGAATGGTGTCGCTGATATCACGCAGTTTCTTTGACAGAATCTTGGCCTTGGAATCCAACCTCAAGCCGACCAATTGAATGGCGCCGTTCGCGAATTCAATCACGTCGGTGGCAGCCGCATGCCGAATCAGCCAGACAATTTCTTGGGCGGTTTCCAATTCAGGGTTGATCATCAAGTTAATACCTAATTGCTGTGGCGTCAAAACCGCATCGGGATTTGTGTACTCTGGATTTCTGACACGAGCAATCTTTCTCGCAACGCCAAACTTGTCCGCCAACATGCATGCAATAATGTTCACCTCATCTATCGCCGAGACCGCAATGACCAACTCCGCGGTCTTGATGCCCGCTTCAACCAGTGTTCCAACACTTGAACCGCTGCCCTCGATGGCCAGAATATCTAACGCCGCCTCGGCCCGTTTTATTTTCTCGCTATCTGGCTCAATGATGACGACCTGATGGTTTTCTTTTGAAAAAATTTGGGCTAAATGAAAACCAACTTCGCCAGCGCCAATGATGATAATTCTCAAAACTCACTAACTCCTACTTGAATAAAGCCATCGCTATTTCACTGTAACTTAAATCCCGGTTGGACGTTCGTTTAAAATCCCCAATCCGAATTCAATCAAACACGTCCTTAAAAATCTCCACAGCGGTTTCAACATCGTCCTTGGTGACATCCAGATGCGTGACGGCCCGGATTCTTGTGCCTCCGAATGGCACAACTAAAACGCCCCTTTCCTTGAGTTGTTCCAGGAACTGCAACACATTCAGACCCGTTTTCGCAATGTCAAAAATCACAATATTTGTCTGTACGGTGTCGAGGTCGATTTCAATGCCCGGCATGTTTGAGAGCGCCTGTGCTAAAATACGAGCATGGTTGTGATCGTCTTTGAGCCGATTCAGATTGTGTTCGAGGGCATGTAGTGCGCCAGCGGCCAGGATGCCCACTTGCCGCATACCGCCGCCATAAATCTTTCGCAGACGATGCGCTTCCGCAATCAATTGCCTTGAGCCGGCAATCACGGAACCGACCGGCGCCCCCAGCCCTTTTGAAAAGCACACGGAAATCGAATCACAATGGTGACCGTAATCCTTCAGAGGAGTATCGGTTGCCACGGACGCATTCCAAATGCGGGCGCCATCCAAATGGAGTTTTAAGCGCCGGTTCTGTGCAAGTTCAAACAACCGCTTTAGTTCATCCAGGGGAAATATTGTGCCGCCGGCGCCGTTATGGGTGTTCTCAACAGTAATCAACGCTGACTGTGGAAAATGATCCTGGGGCGGACTGATGACTTGTTCCACTTGCTCCGCAGTCATTACGCCACGCTCGCCGACTACCGGCCGCATTTGCACACCGCTAAGAAAGGGGGCGGCCCCGGATTCGTAATTGAAAATATGGCAGCCGGTTTCACAGATCACCTCGTCTCCGGGACGCGTATGGCAATTTATGCATATTTCGTTGCCCATGGTTCCGCTTGGCACAAACAACGCGGACTCCTTCCCAAAGAGCGCGGCAATCTGTTCTTGAAGCTTATTCACCATCGGATCTTCGCCAAAGACGTCGTCACCCACATCGGCTACTGCCATGGCCTGCCGCATTGCAGGCGACGGTTTTGTCACTGTATCACTTCGAAGATCGATCATCTGCACATTTTCAACTTCCTTGCTAAGTTATTTAATAAACAATTATGTTAACATTTTCACAATTAAATTGCAAGGAGAAAACACCGGCTCAACGGCTAAAAAATTTGCACACAAGAAAAATTATTCTTGCTTAAAATCACTGTGATTCTTAAATTTAGAAAATGTAAGAGGGGGGATCTCATTTTATACGTACCAGTCGATCCCTAGGAAACTTAGAGACGTTGAGCGTGGTTAAATGGCTCAAAAAGAGATGAATTTCACAGTGAACAGTCAGGTACTGGTTTTGAACGCTAGTTTTGAACCGATTCATATATGCGGTGTCAAACGGGCGATCATTCTAATCGTTAAAGGGATGGCGCGGAGCGAACAAGATACACCCAATTTTCTGCGTTCTCCATCCACGGTTATCCCCGTGCCTGCGGTAATTCGTCTGGTCAGCTACGTTCACATCCCTTACCGAAAAAAGGCCTATTCTAAAAAGCACCTATTTTTGCGCGATAACTACACTTGTCAATACTGTGGACGATCCGGTACGCCACATGAACTTACGCTGGATCATATCCTTCCCCAGTCTCGCGGTGGAAAAAGTGTTTGGGAAAATCTGGTCACTTGCTGCCAAAAGTGTAACACCAGAAAGGGGGACTTGACGCCAAGAGAAGCCGGAATGAAGGTTTTGAATAAACCAAAACCACTGAACAGCTATTTCTACCTGCACATGGTACGTTCCAAAGCCAGAGACAACCAATACTGGAGAAAGTATTTGTACTATGAATAACGTAGGTGCAAAATGGTAATTAAAGAATTCTCAAGTTGTAAATATTAAAATTACGACTTCTCAAAATTGAAAATATGCCCTTTTTGCACCAACGTCATGAATAGATCGTCACAACCTGGCTTTGATTTCTTCTAAAATGCTTTCCAGCCAATCGACATCCTTGTTTATGTCATAGTTATCCGTGTCGATCACCAACACATTCCAATCTTCCGAAATTCTCTTGATCCAGTTGTCGTAGCTGATGTTCAGTTGGGCAAGGTATTCACGGTCAATCCCACGCTCATAAGCACGGCCGCGCCTGCGAATGCGACTTAAAAGCGTCCATGTAGAGGCTTTGAGATAAACAACCATCGCGGGTCTTTTCAAGGTCTTGACCATTGCACTGTACAGATTCTTGTACGAATCATAGTCCCGGGCTGGCATGAGTTCCCTCCGAAACAAATTCGCCGCAAAAATCTCGGCATCCTCATAAATGGTTCTGTCTTGAATGCAAGTCGATCTGCTTCTCTGTATTCTCAGATGATCTTTGAAACGTTCGGTCAAAAAGAAAACCTGAGAATGATAGGCCCAACGCCGCATGTCGGCATAAAAATCCTCCAGATAAGGATTCTTGGTTTCGGGTTCAAAGAAGACTTTCCAATCAAATCGTTCAGAGAGAAGTTTGCTGAGGGTCGTCTTGCCGACACCGATGTTGCCCGCGATGGCCACAAAGTTTGACTTAATCAACCCGATTCCTTATTTTGCTTTTGCTTATATTTTTGCTCGATTAATTTTACCAATTATTTGTCAAATAGCAAGCCCTTTTCAAGTCATTCTAATCCGTAGCGAATGAACCATTGCTCGAGGAGCTTTTTCCGCCTGCAAACCAAAATTAAGCAATGTTGTCCAAACTANNGCGTTCAAGTTATTGGGAGAGATTTTTAACTTCCAATGCCCCCTGAGGGTTGAGGGAAACCGATTCAAGCAATTATCTTAATCTGTGTGAAGGGACTTTTGCTTGCGGATCCTGTTCCGCTGTGCAAACCAAAAATGAAACAATGTTGTCCAAACTATTGAATATCAGATTGTGATGGATCAAGAAGAACAAGCCAGAATCAAAGAAGCTCAGAGGGGCAATATTTTGGCATTTGAATCTTTGGTGAAAAAGTACGATCGTCAGGTTTTGCAATTGGCCTACAGTTTTGTAAAAAACACTCAGGATGCACAAGATATTTATCAGGAAGTCTTTGTGCGGGTATACAAAAATCTCAAACGGTTTCAATTTAAGAGCGAATTTTCGACGTGGCTTTATCGGGTTGTGGTGAATTATTGCATCAATTTTAATAAAAGGAAGCGGCGAGCGAAATATTTCTCCATTGACGCAGACACAAATTCGGAGGAAGAATCCTGGAAAATAACCCTGAAAGGGGAGGAACTAAGTCCGGAGAAGACGGTGCTCAATGAAGAACTCAATAATGAGATAAACTCCGCGGTGGAGCAACTATCCGATCAACAAAAAACCGTGTTCATTTTGCGTCATGATCACGGTCATAAAATAAAAGAAATTGCTAAAATCATGAAATGTTCTGAAGGAACCGTGAAAAACTATCTATTTCGCGCCACACAAAGAATGCAAGTCCTTTTGAAACCGTATGCGAAAATTGCTGAAAATCAGAGGTGAGTCTATGTCGGGTGAACATTTAGAAAAACGGATCCCGCTCTACTTTTATGATGAGTTAACCGAGGCTGAACGCAAGGAGCTGGAAGTCCATCTTGAGTATTGCGAGAGCTGCCGCCAGCAGTTTGAAGAGGTGCAGTCCTTGCACAAAGTTTTGGACAAGAGGGCTGTCTTAGAACCAAACTCAGACATTCTCGAACGGTCACGCCTGATGTTAAGAGAACGGCTCAGGGAGGAACGAAGGGAAGCTATGAAGGAGCCGTGGTGGCAAAGGCTGATCGGACATCTATCTCTGCAACCGCATATTGGCCTCCAGTTAGCCGGAGCAGTATTCATTCTGATTTTAGGCGTTTTTCTGGGCAAGTTCTTCTGGACAGGGACGAAACAGCAATTCGTGCCCGAAATTGCAAGGACAACTAGAATTGGGGAGATGGATGAGTCGTTGATCGCCAATATTGACTTCATCGAGTATAATCCGACATCGGGGACCGTGACCGTGAAGTATAAGCGGGTGAACGACATGTTTGTGCAAGGCCAGATTGATGATCCCCCGATCCGCAAGCTGCTGACTCACGCAATTCGTAGTGAATCTCACCCGGGGCGACGGCTGACTGCGGTCAAGGCACTCGGTGAACACGCCTTCTCCGACCATGAAGTGGAAGACGTCCTTGTTTACGCAATGGAGTACGACGCTGTGGATGGTGTCCGCTTGAAAGCCGCCAAGGTCCTGAAAACGCTGCCCATCACACCAAAAATCAAGCAAGCTTTTATTCGTGTCTTGTTAAAAGATGCAAATCCGGCCATCCGTATTGAAGCCGTTGAAGCGCTGAGTCAAGCTGCGGATGAAGATGTCTTGAATGTTTTTCAAGATGCGTCCCAGGACGATGAAAATGAATTTATTCGCCTCAAGGCTGCAAAGGAATTGGAACGACGAGAAGAGGGTCGCATCGAACGCGTGGAGCAACCTCAAGTTGAAGAAGAACTTCAAAATTAGATTTTCGGAATTTTATATTTATTAAGGAGAGAATTTACATGAAAAGCAAATTATTGAAATCATCTATCTTGTGGCAAATCCTGGCCGTGATATTGTTTTCAGGCACAATTTTTTCCCAAGAGTTGCGAAAAGAAGGCCGCTATTTTGTCGCTGAAATAACCGAGACCTTCAAGGTAGACAAAGGCGGTACGCTCAGAGTCTACGATGTGCGCGGAGATGTTCGCATCGAGACCTGGGCTAAGAACGAAGTGAAGGTCAACGAAGTCAAGAGAATGGATGTGTTTACGGAGAAAGAAGCCAGGACTGTGTTCGAAAGATCGAAATCGAGCTATCAGCAAAGCGGCAATGTGGTTGAAATTGGCGGTGAATACTACTCCCGCGATTGGATCAAAAGCAACTTTGTGGTCACCGTCCCGAAGGAATTCAATGTCGATGTTGAAACCAGAGGCGGCGATCTGCGTGTCGGCGGATTAATGGGCGACGTCGACCTGCACACATCAGGCGGCGAAATCATCCTCGATGACATCGATGGAAATGTCGAGGCCAAGACCTCCGGTGGCAACATTGAGGTCAACAATTCCAAGCAACGCGTTGATTTGAAAACCTCCGGTGGAGACCTGGACCTCCGAAACATCGGGGGCGTACTCATGGCGAAGACCTCCGGCGGAGACATTACCTTGAAAGGTTCCAGCAACCGGGTTGAGCTGCATACCTCCGGCGGGGATATCGACATCATTGATGTCGGCGGCGAGGTTCGCGCCCATACTTCAGGAGGCGACATCGACGTCCGCAATACCAAGGGAGCCACAGAGGTTCACACTTCCGGCGGAGACATTCGGCTTGGTAATATCGGCGGTTCCCTGGAGGCATCAACCTCCGGCGGTGATGTCGAAGGTCGCACCATTCAAGGAGGTGCCGAAGTTTCTACTTCTGGGGGCAACATCGAGTTGACGGCAGTTAATGGCGGCGTGCGCGCAAAAACCTCCGGCGGCGATATTTCAGTGGAAATCATGCTGACGGATTTCAGCAAAGACCACCGTGTCGATATGCGGTCATCGGGCGGCGAATTGGAGCTCTTTATCCCGGAAAAACTGCCGGCGACCATCCAAGCTGAGATCGAAATCACAGATCGTTGGGGAGACTACAATATTTATTCCGACTTCCCATTGACCAGCACCGAGGAGCCCGGTGAAGAACGTGGACGCAGATATCGCAGTCGCAGATTCATTCGTAACGAGGGCGACATAAACGGCGGCGGCGACGTCATCGAACTTTTTACGACCAACGGGGACATCCATATCAAGAAGCTGCGCAAGTAGAGCGAGAAAGAAACAATATCGGAATTGAAATTTGAGCGGAATGTCTGAACAGAACCTCCAATTGGTTAAGCAAGCGTCCTCGTCTGTGTCTCAAGTTATTATTTTTCCGTCAGGCGAGGACACTCTTTCAACACGGAGAAACTGAGTTCGCGGAGTCTCATAGCGCAGCGGAGCCGCAATCAAAATACATTTAAATTAAGCCACGGATTCACACTGATGTACACAGCGCGGCAGAGCCGCAAATGACAAATCCAAAAATGACAAATAACAAATAAATTTCAAAACCCAAATAACCAAATATCAAACCACTTCGGGAGTTGCGTTAG
>JAABYK010000104.1:0-13224 GCA_011775825.1 Candidatus Zhuqueibacterota bacterium
ACTTAACTGCTTTTATCTCACCGGGAAAACTTGTTCTTGCCGTGCCCTGCACCGAACTCCACGGCGTGGCCAAACTGCGGCCACCCAGAATCAAACCCCAGGCGTCGTAATCATCGTAGTCTACCACCGTGTCAGCAGCTGTATCCACCGTGGCGCGGATGCCGCCCAAATGATCCTTGAGAAAATAGACCGTGCGCAGGTTCTCGGACCAGATGATTTCCAGATATGGCCAGCCATTGAGACTGGTATCGTAATCCTCCGAGGAACGCAAGCGCAAATCGTAGCCGTCGGTATCCTCGTTGGTGGCCCATAGGAAGTTGTCCCGATACTTCGGGATCACGCCATAGTTCGCCGCCGTGCCGTCCAGCCACTTCTGGGTGAGGGTGGTAAGATTCCAGCTTTTCCATTTCGGATAATCCTGTTGGAACTTCACCGTGGCCTCGGCTCGGACTCAGCCGCATCCCGACTCGCTACGCTTTCGGGACAAGTTCTGCGCGTTGATGACCGTCGCGCCCGCCGAGATGCCGGCCCCGGCCACATCGAACGCGATCACCGTACGCTTTTTTGGCGTAGCCGGTCGCTTTACCCAAGAGCAGGCCGGCGCTGTGCCCATCGAAGTTGGAGCTGGTCTCCAGCCACACATCTTGCGTGGTGGCGGCCTGCACCGTGGGGTCGATGACGACCGTGCCGTCCGGTTGCTCTTGCAGCCAGGGGTAAATAAGAGGTCTGTATCTCGGCTCAGGGATAGGCTTCTTATGTTTGCGAGCAGTTTCCAACCAAGCTTCCGTAATCTTGCAAGGCCTCTTCTGGAGTATTCTCGAAGGCAGAACAGTGCTTTAAATCAGGAATATCGGCTATGTAACCCCCAGGATATGGGCGTTTTGGCATGAGGGCTGAAATCCCCATGATAGATTCATTCCTCACAAAATCCCTTGATGAAATGAGCAAGTGGGTTTAAATTCTGTGCGAGTATCCCTCACCAAACTGTTTCAACCAAACCGCTTAAGGTGATTTTTTGATCTTTGGTTAAATATGGAGCCTGCATTTTTTTGGCCACGGCAACGATCATTCGGTCATGCATCTCGGAATCTCAGTCAGGCTCTTAAAATCCAGGACGTCCGCTGCTCTCAAATCTACAAACTCAAATTGTTCTGCATCTTCGATTGTATCAAACAAATGCATAAATACGTCCGTTTTGCCCTGTTTCTCCAAAATCCAATAGATTTCAGCCATAACGATAGATGGAATGAAGATCTTCGCCCGCCCCGAAGTTGCATTTTCAAATACTTGTTTTGCGACTTTGCCAAGTCTATCATCATTAGCTAAATACCAGTAGAGCGTATGCGTGTCTACGATATAATTATTCGATGCCATTTCCGCCCCATTCCTTGAGCCATTCGCCACGTGCTTCTCGAAGAACGGCGTCAATATCAAAACCAGGCTCTACCTTCCCCACAAGGAAGCCTGCCAGGTCCCGCGGGCGGCGTTTCCGATGCTCTTTTTTTAGTTTGGCGGCACGTAAGCAATCAGATCGAGCCGTTCCGATTCGGAAAAATCTTGAAGCAACTCTTCGAATTTTTCAATGGCGCCGGGGCTCATTGTATCACTCCACTATTGTTAAATTTACATATGATATGATTAATGATTCGATGATTCGCCGAAATCGAAACATCATTCATGAGTACCTTTGCAGATTCCAACACTAACACTATGGAAAAGATATGCATAGCAACTAAAAAAAGCAAGTAATTAACATCGGATACAGCGCAATCATAGCCGGCAGGGGTCCGCTGTTAATTAAGAAAAAAGCAAATAGTGCAAATGAAAAAAGCCCACGCTAAGTAGCGCGGGCCTTCTTCTCTTCCAATTGAGTCCGGTGCAAGAGGTTGCCAGCCGCATCATAAGAGGTATTGTCAAAATAAAAGAAGTTGGTAGAACCGTCCTTGTAATCTCTTCGCGTAATCCAGTCTCGGTCCGCGTCATACTGGTTGGTTTCGGTGACGCCGTTGGCATAAGTCACGGTGGTAGGACGGCCTAACTAAAGCGTCGTATTGGTTCTCAGCAATCGGATCCACCGTGTAGGTGACCACCAGTTTGGGACGTTTGCTGGCGTCGCTGTATTCGGAGGAATAGACCCATTTCTCGTCGCCGTCGGTGTAGTCGTCCTCGTTGGTGGCCCAGAAAAACTTGTCCCGAGACTTCGGGATAACCCCATCATTATCTGCGGTGCCATTCACCCACTTTTGCGTCAAGGCGGTAATATCGTAGTTCTTCCAGATGGGGTAGTCATCGTACCAGTCCTGAGAGTCTTCGGGAGTGGATTTGGCGTCGATGTCGTCCAAGCCAACGCCGTAGGTGCCCCAATATACGCCACTGAGTCGTTTGCGCCAGGTCGCCACCGACTGATACCAGTATTTGAGCACCTGGTGGCACTGGATGGTGCGGGTGACTTTGTTGGTGCCGTAAGCGCCATAAAAATAGAGTTTGAGTGTAGCTGATTGAATGGCTGCATCCTGAGGGATATGGCTGACATCTAAGCGCACTAGGCTGCGTTTCCAGCCCCAGGAGTCCTACCGGCCGATGCGGATTTCAAGATAGGAAGTTAAAAATGAGTGAGGGATACAATCACTAAGGGACTCATTCCGCAGAGGATTTCCTGGTTAGCTTAGCAGGTGGTTCAAATCCTCTACGAGTAGAGTCGATCCACTGTTACCAGATTCATTGTAATTCTTTAAATAATTTAACTACTTTTCGTAGTTTCCTTTCCATTCACCTTTCTGCATCTTGCCTTCGGAAACAAACTCAATTGTATCATGTCCGGGCGGGATTAAAGAAAGAGAAATATTGTAGTAAATCTCTTTGATCGGCTTTTGAATAATTTCTGGTTTTTTGGGATAGCTTAGTTTGGCAGCACAGTATGCAAAAATGGCATCTTTAGCGTCATGACGTCGGCCGTTATCAACACCAAAAAAGTATGGTTCCGTGTCATTAGGTTCAGGAATATTGAACTCAGGAGGTAAAGCATAATTATGCTCTTTAATTGTAAGGGGTACTTCAATAACTTCATCATTTGATAATATGAACTTAGCTTTGCCCTCAAAAGATTCTACCCGGATATACTCACAACCAAGTGGATCATCGAGCACGATTCTCAATTCAAACAAAGGGTATTCTGTATTATGCTCTACTTTTTGGTTTACTTGAAGTTTAAAAGGGGCTTCCGTAGAAGGCAGATCTGCGTACCAATCCCTCCAGCCCCTGTGAAATTGACAACTAAATAGAAATAGAGTGGGCAAGAGCAAAACTAACCTTTTAATAACAAAACTTGATTTTCGAAATACAACAGAATATCTCAAAAATCTATAATAAGCCATGATTGTCTTCCTTCAGTAATTGTTCAAAATCTTTGATTTCGGTTATAGTAGAACCCTCGAACAAAGGGATCGATGGTTCTTAAAAAGGGTGTCGTAGGAGACCGCATCCAACACCGATCCCGTGCTTTCAACGATGATCACAAGATTGTGTCCCGGTTGTTGGTGCCGACATCGGTGCCGTTCACGCGCAGCGGGATTGGCTCATGCATCTTCGCACTGCATCGGTAAGGCCAGTCTCATGTTTCTTTATTCGATCATTGTCGTACGGAGATCACCCAAGTTCGCCTCACCGCTCTCTCAGAAACTCGACGGCCTTGCCCCAATCCAGGGTTTTCTGCTCGCCTGTCTTCATCTCTTTGATGGTCACTCGGTTCTGTGCCAATTCTTCCGGTCCGATGATGACCACAAAGGGGATGCCTCTTTTGTCGGCGTAGGTGAACTGCTTTTTCAATTTCGAAGGGTCGAAAACGCTTTCGGTGGGAACGTCTGACTTTCGCAGTTCCTGGCTGAATTTCAGACTTGTGGCGCGTGTTGTCTCATCGAAAATCGTAACAAGCGCTCGGGTTTTGGTTCTTGAGGGGGGAAACATGTCAAGTTGCGCCATGACGTCGATAATGCGCTCGATGCCAAAAGCCACGCCGGTGGCGGGGATGTCTCTGCCCAAAAACATGCCAATAAGTTGATCGTAGCGCCCGCCGCCAGACAGGCTGCCAATTTTCGGCTCCTCAACTATTGACTCATGAATCGGTCCGGTGTAATAACCCAGCCCTCTTGCCAGAAAGAGATCGATGTCGTAGTAGGCATCGGGCACACCGAAGTCTGGCAGATAGTCGCATATTTCTTCGAGTTCGTCGGCACCATCCCTGAGGGAGTCGATTTCAGAGAATGAATTTCGCAGCTCGGAAAGCAGATCCTTAGGCTTACCCGTGATTTCCAAAATCGAAAAGATCCTGTTGACGGACGTGGCGGTTAGTCCTTTTTCCTGCAGTTCATTTTTCACTCCATCGAAGCCGATCTTCTCAAGCTTGTCGATGGTAATGAGCGCAGAGTTTTCTGCCTCCGGTTTTACCTCGGCATAATGCAGAATGCCATTCAGAATCTTTCGGTTGTTGATCCGAAGCCTGAAGTTTTTGAATCCCAGTGCTGTCAGGACTTCATAAACGATGACGATGGCTTCTGCGTCTGCTAGCATGGACTCGGTACCTACGGTATCCACATCACATTGATAGAATTCACGATAACGACCTCGCTGAGGTCGATCCGCCCGCCACACGGGTTGAATTTGATAGCGTTTGAACGGAAACACCAGACCATGCTGATGCATGGCGACCACTCTGCTTAGCGGAACCGTCAGGTCATAGCGCAGGGCTTCATCCACCAAATCCTGGTATTTTCTGACAACGAATTGATCTTGTTCGTGAAGCAGGTTTTCAAGTCCGGTCCCGCGTTTCAAGACTTTGAAGATCAATTTTTCGCCCTCATCGCCATATTTGCCGGACAGGACGTCCAGCCTTTCGATCGAAGGCGTTTCGAGCGGTTCGTATCCATACTTCTCAAAGATCTCTCGAATGAGATTCATGGCGTACTGCCGTCTGAACATCTGTTCTGGTAAAAAATCGCGTGTGCCTTTGGGCAAGTTTGGCTTAGCGGCCATTCTAATACCTAAATCAAAAGAGTGAAATCTGCCTTGTTCCTAAAAACGCTTAAAATCTGATCGCTGTCACTTAGTCGACGCATCGTTTGAATTTTTGTGTGAACAAACTCATCCTCCTGCATTCGTTGAAATGGCTTCACGCCTTCATCTGTCACCTGATATTCTTTTATAAAATTGAACACTGCTGAAGTCCCCTTCCCAAGCGGAAATTTCGCGAGACTTAACCTTTCATCCTGACTGCTCAGGTGGATCCCCTGGACAGCACACATGAATTCCATTGCGATCAAGTTCTGGACATTGTCAAGAATCCTATTTGCTTTTCTGGCGGAGGTCATTCCCATGCTCACATGGTCTTCCTGATTGTCAGACGTTGGAATGGAATCGACGCACGCCGGATGGGCCAGTATTTTATTTTCCGAAACCAGTTGTGCAGACGTATATTGAATCAACATGTATCCCGAGTTTAGCCCCGGTTCACCGCCGGTCAAATTCCGCGGCAGCCCAAAGCTCATAGTCGGACTCAGCAAACGAAACATGCGACGTTCTGAAATGCTGCCGATCTCCGCCAAAGCCAGTGCAAGAAAATCCAACGCCAAAGCCAGCGGCTCCCCATGGAAGTTTCCACCGCTTTTTGCTTCGTATCCTGCGCCATTCCGTGTTGCAAAAATCACGGGATTGTCCGTAACGGCAGATATTTCCCGTTCGACGATACTCTTCACGTGTCTAAACGCGTCCTTGCAAGCTCCGTGAACCTGGGGAACGCATCGTAATGAGTACGCGTCTTGAACTCTTTTTTGCTCAAATTCATAATTCAGTTTGTAATGTTTAACAGCATGATACCAGTCTTTATGTTTTGATTCCTTCAAGTTTTTGTTTAGTCGCTGTTTGGTAATGTATACGAAATACGCTCGTCTTGCTTCAGCCGTCATGCGCTTGCTTCCAGCCGTGAGTTGACGAATGTTTGTTGCCGTTCGAATCTGTCCTTCCTGATTTCTCAAAGCATGCAGTTCTTCTGCGAATGCATCCTTTTCGCACATCATGGCTTCTAGACTTAACGCAGCCGAGATGTCCGCATTTCCAAGTAGCCGCTCCACATCATGAATCAATAAGCAGGAAATGGCCAGCATCACGGCAGTAGAATTTGTTAATGACACCGCTTCTTTGCCGTGCAAATCGATGGTTTGGAAGGTGACGTCTTCTCCGTCCCTTTGAAATTTCAGGACATCGGAGCTAATCTTCAGGTCTCTAATTCGTGCCTTTTGTTGATCAACCCAAACGTCAGCATCATTTTCGCCAACCAAAACCGCAGTAATATGCGTCAGTGGAGCCAGGTCCCCGCTTGCACCTAGCGATCCTTGTTCCGGTACCACAGGATGAATTCCTTTGTTCAGCATCTCGATCAGCTTATCGATGATGATTGGCCGAATACCTGAATATCCCTTGGCCAGGGCATTTGCCTGTAACAACATGGTGGCTCGAACGATTTCAACGTCAAATGGCTCTCCAACCCCAACACTGTGAGATTTGATATAAAGTTCTTGAAACTTCTTGATATTTTCTTGAGAAATCTTAACATTCTTTAGTGCGCCAACTCCGGTGTTAAAGCCATATTGAGGCTCTGAAGTGTCGCTGAGCCAGTTCTCTTCGACATATTTTCGAATTTCTTCCACCTTTGTCCGTTTAGGGCCTTTAAATGGCTCAACGCTCCCCAAATAACGGGCAACCGCCACAATTTTCGGGATCGTGAGTTCCTCTTCATTGATGGATACAACCTTAATTTCTTCGGGAGTGTAATGTGTTTGACTCAAGATACCCCCTTCTCAATTTGGCTTAAATTGCAAATCACAAATGGTTGAAAACGGGTGGCCTTCAGCTAACATCAAATCTCCATTTTGCTACGGATGGCATTTCGATGTATCTTTTCCAGTCTCTTTACATCAGATTTGACTAAATTATTGATTTCGAGAACATCTCCACCGACTTTGCCAATCACCGTAAATCTCACGGAATGATTTGTGCACAACTCCTTTAGACGATCTAGGTCCTGCGGCTGCAGAGAAGCCAGAATTCTGGATTGGTCTTCTCCGAATAAGAGGAAATCAGGTCTTACATCGAGATGAAGCTCTATTCTTGCGCCCAAATTTTTGGGACCAAGAAAGCAGCACTCCGCCATTGCCACGGTCAGACCTCCTTCTGAGACGTCGTGAGCGGATTTGATTATCCGGTTCCGGATGGCCTCCAAACATACGGCTTGCACTCGGCTCTCCGTTTCCAAATCCAATTGAGGGCAGTTTCCTGTAACTTGATTGCACACCAATTTCAAATATTCGCTTCCACCAATCTCGCCCCTGTTTTCCCCAATTAACACGATTACGTCGTTTTCTTGCTTAAACCAGGCTGTGGTGACATGAGCAAGATCATCAACAATTCCGAGCATGCCTATCACGGGCGTCGGATACACAGCTCCCTTTGGGTTTTCGTTGTAGAAGCTCACGTTTCCGCCCGTTACCGGCGTTCCAAGCGCTCGGCAGGCTTCACCGATTCCCGTAACCGCTTCTTTGAATTGGTAGAAGATTTCAGGTTTGTAGGGATTACCGAAATTCAAACAGTTGGTTATCGCGACGGGTTTACCACCGGAGCAGACGACATTTCTTGCCGCTTCCGCAACGGCGATTTGTGCACCGATCCTTGGATTCAAATACACGAAGCGACTGTTACAATCGGTCTTCACGGCCAAACCGCGATTTGTACCTTTAATTCTTATGACCGCNNACCCATTCCTTGCTCGCAATGTTCGGAGAAGCAAGCAGATATTCCAGAATCTCAGGGTAGTTGTCCGGCTCCTTCAGCGTTTCGAAATCGAAGTTGTGCCGTTCTTCCAGGTATGCAGGCTTGCGGGATTCGCGATGGTACACCGGAGCTCCGCCACCTAAGACGAGTGATTCGGCCGGGATGTCCGCTTCCAATTTTCCGTTATTCTGAATTTTTAAAGATGGTTCCCCTTTCACGGTCCCGATGACTTGTGAATTCAACTCCCATTTGTCGCAAATGGCTTTCACTTCGTTCTCTTTGCCCTTTTTGGCAACTACAAGCATGCGTTCCTGGGATTCGGAAAGCATAATCTCGTAGGGGCTCATGTCTTCCTCACGCAACGGAACCTTCGTCAAGTCGATATCCATGCCGCACCCACCTTTTGCGGACATTTCGCTGGTGGAACAGGTAATGCCGGCCGCGCCCATGTCTTGCACCCCAACGATCAGATCGTGCTTGATCATCTCCAGTGTGGCTTCCAGAAGCAGCTTTTCCGTGAACGGATCTCCGACCTGCACCTGCGGCCTGCGCTCTTCCGAACCTTCGTCGATTTC
This sequence comes from Candidatus Zhuqueibacterota bacterium, assembly GCA_011775825.1. Lineage (GTDB taxonomy): Bacteria > Zhuqueibacterota > Zhuqueibacteria > Oceanimicrobiales > Oceanimicrobiaceae > JAABYK01. The sequence goes on from JAABYK010000104.1 coordinate 8,394, forward strand.
TTCTGACGCGAAGGTGGCGCCATGAATGCCGTCTCGCCCCGTGGATGAACCGATAATCATCACAGGATTGCCTTCTCCGTGTGCGATGGCCCGAGCAATTCGATCATGCCTGACAATGCCCACCGCCATGCAATTCACCAATGGATTCCCCGTATAACTTTCGTCAAAATAAATTTCACCGGCCACCGTCGGAACACCAAAGCTGTTGCCGTAATCGCCAATGCCTTGAACCACACCATTGAACAAGTAGCGGACTCGAGCATCCTCGAGCGATCCGAAGCGCAAAGAATTAAGCGAGGCAATGGGCCGTGCTCCCATGGAAAAAATGTCGCGCATGATTCCACCGACCCCTGTGGCCGCACCCTGATATGGTTCCACCGCTGATGGATGGTTGTGGCTTTCTATTTTGAACGCCACCGCAAGCCCGTCTCCGATGTCAACCAACCCGGCATTTTCCTCTCCGGCCTTGACCAGCAAATGCTCTCCTTCCCGTGGCAACGTCTTCAAAAGCGCGATAGAATTCTTGTAGCTGCAGTGTTCGGACCACATTACCGAAAAAATCCCGAGTTCGGTGAACGTGGGTGTCCGTCCTAAAATCTCGAGAATCCGTTCATATTCTTCGGAAGACAATCCGTGCGCTTCGGCAAGCTTTGAATCTACTTTGGGTTCGTTCATCGTTTTAAGTTACTCGACCACAACAGAACATTCAACCATTTTGTCGAAATACTGATAAGATGAGTAAGTGGGTTCTACTTTTAATTTAAAATGATATTCTCCAGGTGAAATCGGAACCATTTTTCTTGAAACGCCATTACTTTCTTTGCTCAAATGCTCAATTTGGGACTTAGACCACCGTTTCCAATTGCCATCCAGATAAATACTTTGCTGTCCCGAAAAGAATTGCCTCTTGCTAAATACTTCTGTTTTATCGCCATCGGAAGGTTCAACGTATAGCGTCACAAAAGAGGGTTCCGTTAAGAAGAAGCTCAATTCGATCGTACCAAGGCCGGAATTCCACTCACCGCGAAAATCAAACACATCGGTGCCGATCCAATAATATTGCGCAGACTCTTTTTCAGCCACAAAAACCTGTCCAAATCGACGAAAGACCGCAATGCCTCTTGGCTCTTCAAATTCTTTGTCCCCTGTACCTTTTCGCCCAAAAGACGTTAGGTAGTTTAATTGTCGATCGAATTTGTGAATTTGATGATTTTTCGTATCCGTGATCCAGATATTGCTGTAATAATCGATAACTAAATAGGCCAAATAGCCACTTGTGTAGCCGAAATCTTTGAGACGGATGGCCTTTAGAAACTCTCCATCCAAGCTGAATTTCTGGATTCGAGTATGGTCTAAATCGACTAACGCAATAAAACTATCTTTATAATAGGACCAGCGCTCCCCGCCATCCGTTACCGCAATTCCTGTTGGATGCCAGAGTTGACCATCTGCGACTCCCTGCTTCCCAAACCAGTGATGAAGCTTGTTATCCGGACGGATGATTTGGATTCTATGATTGCCTGTATCGCTGACATAAACCATGCCCTGACTGTCCAGTGCCACATCTATCGGATTTAAGAATTGGCCTACCAGCGAACCCTTTCCGCCAATCGCTCGCACAAATTTCAAATGCTTTTTTGGGTTTTTTAACCGAACAATTCGGTGATTACCTGTGTCTGCGACATAAACGTCCCCGCTTTCGTTTGCGGCAATCCCCATTGGCTTGTTAAGAGCTTGCAATCCGGTTGCGTTCAGTCCGTAAAAACTCAATGAAGTCATGGAAGTATTGTACACAATAACGTTTTCTCCGGAGTTCACGCCGTATCCGGTCACTTCATCATCGTCTTTCTCTTTACTGGGATCGTCCCAGCTCTTCAGCCTGACAACTGCAATACCCTGAGGGTCTCGTACTTTAACCCGGTTTTTAGTGTAGAGTCTCAGGTGAGTTTTGGTGGCCTTTTGAATGCCCATCGTGTGCAGGTAGGACGGGAATACCAGAGTGGTCGGATCGTATTTGTCATCGCTCCCAATAGAATTTGCAGGCTGAAATAGCAGCAGAGGTAAAATCGCTGTGATGAGCTTATTGATTGCTGTGCTTGTTGGCATCCACAAAATGAAATGTTTCCCAAATCTTTTTGGCTAAGGCTGGCGTAATTCCTTCAACCATTTGCAGTTCATCCACCATTGCTTCTTTAATGTTCTTTACAGAGCCAAAATGAACTACCAACGCCCTTCTCTTTGTCGGGCCTATGCCAGGAATCGTATCTAACGCCGATTGCGTCGTTTGTTTCTTTCTCAACGTTCGATGATACGTAATAGCAAACCGGTGCGCTTCATCGCGAATGTGTTGTAATAGCTTCAATCCTGAAGATGTTTTGGGAATGTTTTGCGGCTCTGGCGCACTCGGCAAAAACACTTCGTCCAATCTTTTTGCCAACGCAGCGATGGGCTGCGTCTCTTTGTTTAAGCCCTTCAAAACCTGCCTTGCCGTCGACAACTGGCCTTTCCCGCCGTCGACCAATATCAAGTCGGGGTTATCCAAATCATTTACCAACGAGCCACTATACCGTCTTCTGACGGCTTCAGCCATCATGGCAAAATCGTCGGGCGTGTCTTTTACCGTAATCTTGAACTTCCTGTAATCACCCTTCTTCGGTTTACCGTTCACGAACGTGACCATCGAGGCCACTGCGTTTGTGCCTTGAATATTTGAAATATCGAAACACTCGATTCTTCGTGGCGCCTTTCTCAAACGAAGGTCTCTCTTGAGAGCTTGTACATTGTGCGGGACGGAGTCTTTGGCCTTTTGCTTCTGCAACTCCAATTCTTCTAAAAGCAGCATAGCGTTTTTTGACGCCATTTTGACAAGTTTCGCCTTCTGTCCCTTTTGAGGCACAATGAGTTTGACCTTGTGCTCTCTCCTCTCAGATAGCCAGGTTTGCAGGGCTTGAAACTCATCGATCTTAACCGGCAAATAGATTTCTTGCGGTAGAAAATCGGCTTTCAAATAAAACTGCTTTAGAAATGACGAAACCACATCTTCAAAACTTTCTTGTTCCACTCCGTCCAGATAAAAATGTTGTCGACCGAGAATCTTGCCGTCACGCACTTTCAGGACAACGCCACACGCGTTTTTCTCTTCCCGGGCTACTCCAACAATGTCCCGGTCTTTCAGTTCATCGGTGACAACTTTCTGTTTAAATTGAAAATTCTCAATCGATTTGATCTGATCCCGAACACGCGCCGCTTCTTCGTACCGTTTAGACTGAGCCAGCTTAGACATTTTTTCCCTCAGCTCAAGCACAACTTGGTTGTTTTTCCCGTTTATGAACCGAATGATCTGTTCAACCGTTTCCTTGTAGTCATCTTCGGAAACCAGGCCTTCGCAAGGTCCATCGCATTTTTTGATGTAATAATCGAGGCAGAGTTTGTATTTCTTCCTGGCCACGGCCTGTTCGGTCAAGTCGTAATTGCAGCTCCGGATCGGAAAAATTCGCTTGACCGACTTTAACAGGTTGCGCATCGCTCCGACATCGGTGTAGGGACCGAAATAGCGCGAACCGTCGCGGACAATTTTTCGGGTTGGGAAAATACGCGGAAAGCGCTCATTCGTGACGCGAATGTATGGGTAGCTTTTATCGTCCTTTAAGTTGATGTTATATCGAGGCTTGTATTCCTTGATCAAGTTCATTTCCAGAATCAGTGCTTCCATCTCCGTGTCCGTGACGATGGTGTCAAAATCTACGATCTTGGACTTCAAACGCTCCAATTTTAGCCCTTCAAGCCTGCCATTTTGAAAATAAGATCGCACCCTGGGATTCAGACTTTTTGCCTTACCGACGTAAATGATTTTGCCTTTTTTATCCTTAAACAAATAGCAGCCGGGCTTTTTGGCAAGATTCTGAAGTTTTTCTTGTAGATCCTGTCTTTGTGAGGCTGGCATAAATCGGCGATGTTTAGGTTTTCGAAGACTTCGGATATTCGACCAGTTCCATTAAGATTCCCCCGGTACTCTTAGGATGGATAAACGCAACTTTGCTCCCTCCTGCTCCCGTACCGGACGCCTGCTCGATAAATTGCAAACCCTGCCTGGATAAACTTTCTTTTGCTTCTTCCAAATCCTCGACTTCAAAGCAAATGTGATGAATACCCTCCCCCCTTTTTTCGATAAATTTGGAAATTGGGGAGTCCGGGGACGTTCCTTGCAAAAGCTCCAAACGCACTTCCCCGACCGGAAAGAATGTCGTCTCAACCTTCTGTTCCTCCACCACTTCCTCTTGGGCAGATTCTTTGCCAGTTATTTTTTCATAGCGCCTGGTAGAATCCTCCAAGTCCGATACCGCAATTCCTATGTGATCTACTTTCTTCAACATATTCAAAATTACGAAGGAAATGTCTAAAAATCAAGTTCATTCAAGCAAAAGGGATAGATCGAGCGCCTCGGCTGAGTGGGTCAAGCTGCCCACAGAAATGAAGTCAACACCGGCCTCGGCGTAATCACGCACATTGTTTAAAATGACGCCTCCTGAAATCTCCAGCTCAACTTTGCGAGCAGCCAATTCGACGGCTTTTCTAATCTGGCTCAAACCCATGTTGTCCAGCATGATTCTGTCGACGTCAAGGTCAAGTGCCTCGCGTACTTCTTCGAGATTTCGAGTCTCGACTTCTATCTTTAAGGACAATTGTTTGGCCTTTAATTCTTTCCTGATTTTAGTCACAGCGTTGCTCATGCCGCCGGCAGCTTGAATATGATTTTCCTTGATTAAGACCATATCGTATAATCCCATGCGATGATTTTCACCCCCTCCAACCTGAACCGCATACTTCTCTA